>JANNXV010000175.1:0-9856 GCA_031409815.1 Bacteroidota bacterium | reverse complement strand
TCGTGCCTCAGCATGACAGATACCCGAACACAGCGCACTTCAACACCACAACACTTCAACACAAACAAAATGTATTTCAGCAGCAACATCCGCCTTCTGCGCATGCGTAAGAACCGCACACAGGACGTAGTGGCCAGCGAGATTGGTTTCTCCCGCTCCACACTTAACAGTTATGAAAACGGAACCATTGTTAATCCCACCATTGAGGCATTAATTTATTTTTCAGATTATTTTAAAATGTCGATTGATACTTTAATTAAGATAGATCTCAATGCGCTTTCCGACAGACGGCTGAATGAACTGGAGTTAGGTCACGATGCCTTTATTAAAGGCTCCAAGTTGAGAGTGCTGGCAACCACAGTTGATGCCAACAACAGGGAAAATATTGAAGTGGTTCCCGTAAAAGCAAAGGCTGGTTACAAAAATGGTTATGCCGATCCTGACTTTATTAAAAAGCTTCCCACGTTTCAATTGCCTATTTTATTTAATGATAGAAAATATCGGATGTTTCAGATAACAGGCGACAGTATGCTGCCGGTGCCTGATAAGAGTTGGGTGATTGGTGAGTACCTCGAAAATTTTTATGATATTAAAGATGGAAGTGCTTATGTGTTACTTACGCTGGATGACGGCATTGTTTTTAAAATTGCTTACAACCAATTGCGCAAGAAGAAATCGTTGTTGCTTAAATCGCTCAACCCTGAATACGATCCTTACGAAGTACCTGTAAACGAAGTGCGCGAAGTATGGAAATTTTGCAATTACATAAGCAGCGAACTGCCGGAGCCGCAACAAGCCAAAGAGGAATTGTTTTTAAAAGTATTAAAGTTAGAGAAGGATATGAAAAAGATTAAGGGAGCGATGAAGTAGAATTAAGAATGCAGAATTGAGAATGTTGAGTGGAGCGAAATCCAGTCCCGATAGCAATCGGGATTTATCGGGGTAGAATTAAAGTTCGCCCGAAAGGTTTAAAATTTCATTTACAATCAAATTTGAAAACCGAAAACCTGACTTTTCCAATTCAACAATAATTTCTTTTACAGATGGAATCACTCCTTTTTGTTTTGCAAAAAGAAGGATTCTTAACGAACCGATAATATGAATATGAAATCGGGTGGCAAGTTTTCTTCCTTTCTTTTCATCTATTATGAGTGTGCAATCATTGGTTTCAATTGCAAGGGCTATTGCTGTTGCTTCTCCCTTGTCAACAATATTTTCAAGTTCAGTTATTCTGTTTTGATCTTTTACTGTTTGGATAGTAATCCAGACAGGTAACGGTTTTTCAAATTCTACAGCTACTTCTTTTGTGGTGATAATTTCAGTGAAAACCTGTTGAAGAATATCAAGTCTGTTTATCCTGTCGAAAGCAATTAAACAACTGGTGTCGGAAATTATTATCTTATTAACCAAGCGAAGATGATTTTAAATCGTCACCGTTTTCTCCGAATATGGAAACACCGTATTTGCCTGCTGTTTCGATAAATTCTCTTTTGGTAACACCAGCAAAATCTGCTGCCTGACCGGAAGAAAAAATTCCCCGCTCAAAAAGAATTGCTGCAACAGCCATTTTTATTTCCTGTTCATTTACTTCTTCAGGCAAACTGAATGTCAACTTTTTCATGGAGAATCTTTTCACAAATTTAATTGTTTTTTCTGGTTCAATAATTGCGTTTCTTTGTTTAAGATAAAAAGTCATTCAGGAGGAACCTTGTCATATAGAAGTAGGCTGGTTGTAATACCCACCCAAGCTATTTAAAAAAAAGGACATCCTGCGTACTAAAACGATAGTACAGCTATCTGACAAGGTTCCTCCTGAATGACAACAAAAAAAAGATAACAAGAAAACAACTACCCGAAAAATTTTATTGAAAACGATAAAAACCCCTGACATGGTTCAAAACCCTGTCAGGGGTGCAACTGCTTTTAGAAAAATTTTATTGAGCATTGCATTTTGCTTTGCATTGATGAGTGCGAGGGCGCAGTATGTAACCATACCTGACACCAATTTTGTGAACTGGTTAAATGCTAATGGGTTCTCAGGATGTATGATGGGGAATCAGATGGATACTACTTGCAGTGCGGTGGTGAGTGTAACGTTTCTTAATATTAGCAATGCCAATATTCAAGATTTTACTGGAATAAGTTATTTTGATAGTGTTAAAGTATTTTTTTGTTACAGCAATCTCATGACTTCATTTCCAAACTTACCTTCACAATTAAATGAACTTTATTGCAGCAATAATAACTTAACTTCATTACCAAACTTACCTCCACAGTTAAAAGTTCTTTATTGCAGTTCGAACAACTTAACTTCATTACCTATGTTGCCTTCGCAACTACAAGCATTAATTTGTGATGTTAATAGATTAAGTTCATTACCAACTTTACCACCTAATTTAACGGCTCTTTGGACAAGCTTTAATCCTTTGGATTCATTGCCAATTTTACCAGCCTCACTGTTGGAATTAAAATGTGATTATGATTCTCTCTTTTCATTACCACCATTACCCCCACAATTATTAAATATTTATTGTTCATATAATTATCTTACTTCAATTCCCATCTTGCCCTTATCTCTGTGTACATTAGATTGTTTTGAAAATGCAATCAATTACTTACCTCAACTTCCACCCTCCTTGGTTGTTCTTGATTGTTGGAGTAATCAACTTGATTCATTACCAATTTTGCCAAATTCCTTAAAAGCCCTTCAGTGTTTTAACAACCATTTAAGTTTTTTGCCTCAATTGCCTGATTCTCTAATTGCTTTATCATGTGGTTACAATCAATTAACTAATTTGCCTGATTTACCCTATTCTCTAATTTCTTTATCATGTGGTTACAATCAATTAACTAATTTGCCTGATTTACCCGATTCATTAAATTCTCTTCATATTGCCGCTAATCCAATTAATTGTTTGCCTCCAATTAAAAAAATTCAGTATTTTAATTGGTCAAACACGGGAATTACGTGCTTACCTAATATAATTACTGTTAATTCAGCAAACCCTTCAATTACAACTATTCCTATTTGCGATTTGTTCAATTCAAATAATTGTCATGTTTATTGGAATATAAGTGGTGTGAATTATGGCGATACGATGTCCAATTGTTCAATTGATCAAAACGAGCCATTCCTTAAAAATATTAAACTTAAATTATTTCAAAATGGCAGTCTAATTCAAGAAACTTTTACAAGTGATTTAGGACAATATTCTTTTGATACAGATACAGGAACTTATGTTTATACCGTTGATACAAATAGTTTGCCTTTTTTAATAAATTGCCCTCCTTCCGGCATTCAAACATCTGTTCTTACTATTGCTGATTCAATGGATTTTAATATGGATTTTGGATTGCAATGCAAACCCGGTTTTGATGTTGGAGTAACAAGTATTCAAAGAACATCAGGAAGATTTCGTCCGGGAAATAATGCAACTGTAAATATTTTAGCCGGAGACATCAGCAATCATTACAACATGCATTGTGCAACAGGAGTAAGCGGTACTGTTACAGTTATCATCAATGGTCCTGCAAGTTATATTAATGCAACTGCAGGTGCATTAACTCCTGTGGTTACAGGCAATAATTTGGTTTATACAATTTCAGATTTCGGAACTGTAAATTTTCAAAACGATTTTAGTTTTGTTGTGCAAACAGGTACCACTGCACAAATTGGTCAGCAGGTATGTTTTGATGTTTCAGTTACACCTTTGTCAGGAGATAATAACACGGCTAATAATAATTACACGCAATGTTTTACGGTTACCAATAGTTACGACCCAAACGAAAAAGAAGTTTATCCATCCGGCTCCATTGATACTTCGCAAAACGAACTTACTTACACCATCTATTTTCAAAACACAGGTAACGATACTGCACTGCATGTTTATTTGCTGGATACTTTGGATAGTGATATAGATGAAAGCAGTATTCAGTTGCTCGCATACAGTCATGAGCCTTTGGTGCAGGTGATGGGTAATGTGGTTAAGTTTAATTTCCCTAATATTAATTTACCTGACAGCACAACGGATGAACCAAACAGCCATGGTTACGTGCAGTACAGAGTAAGGTTGAATGATGGCTTAGTACCGGGTACTGTTATTAATAACACTGCATATATTTATTTTGATTTTAATGCTCCGGTGGTTACTAATACTACTTTTAATCAGATTGATATTATTACGGACCTCACCCAAGCCCCCCTGCCCCCGAAGGGGGAGGCGGTTGTGGATATTTATCCGAATCCGGTTGTGAGCGGTGGTGAATTGAAAATAATTTTTACCTCACCCCCAACCCCTCTCCAAAAGAGAGGGGAGCCAATGCTTGCTATTTTTAATATTTATGATTTTAGCGGAAGAAATGTTTTTGCAAAAACTATTTCATCTTCAAATCAAACACAAAGCATTGCCTTGCCACCATTAGCCGAAGGAATTTATAATTGTGTGTTTAGTTATGCGGAGGGAAGCAGCCATAAGAAGTTGGTGGTAATAAATAAGGAGAAGTAGTTTTGATTACCGTCATTGCGAGCCACCTTTAGGCGAAGCAATCTCTCCATTGGAAAGATTGCTTCGTTCCTCGCAATGACGTTAAAAGAATGTTCTTCGCAAAGACGTTAGGATTTGAAAAACTCAATAAATTTTGTGTGGATTCAGCGTAGCATCCTGAATCCTGTTTTTTATTTCTGCGAGTGGAAGCGGTTTTAATAATTTAGGAGGATCAATGTTTTCATCAATTTCATCAAAATAATTGATTGCTTTAAGCGGGATCAACGGATTGGTTTGCGGATATTTTATTGCGAAAAAATCAAGCATCATGGTCAATGAAAAATGTTGAAGCAAGTAATAGGCATCAATGAAATCTTTCAACCGTTTTCCTGATTGTGTGATAGCGTTTAGCTTCATTGCGGTAATATCTTTCATTGATAAAAAAGTGATTGCTTCCTCTGTTAATGGTGGATTAATGTATGCATAGTTGTGTCGGATAAAATCAACTTTTATACTATTGATAATCGTAATAATTGAGTTTTTACTTCTATAGATTACTTCAATAGCATATTTCTCTTTTAGCATATCAAGCAGTTCCTGAGCGTTAAATTCTTGTTGAGTAAATAAACCTATATCAACAGAGTTTCGATGCCCTAATTGAAGAGTAAGTGCAGTTCCACCCACAAGATAAAACTCCTTTAATTCATCCAAAGTCTGTAACTCTTGAATGAGTGTAAAAGTGGCTGGCAATATCAGTTCAGGATTCTTATGCAGCATTTACAAACCCGGAGTTTAAAAAGAATCGGGAAAATTCCTTTTCATGCGGTTGCAACTGAGCCGACCAATCAATTGCGAGAAGAATTTTTTCTTTTCCATAAAAGTTGATTATCTCACGCCACTCTTCAAGGTTGCCCATTTGAAGTACCCGTTCAATAACAATTTTATAAGATTTATCCCAATGAAAATTCGGGATGTCGTATTCCCATAAAAGTGTGTCGGATATGAGCGGACGATGTTGCATGGTTTGCATTTAATTTGCTCTATAAAGATACAAATTTAAGAGGATATGTTAAGGTTAAATGCACATTAATTACCAATTATTAATTATTAATTGTTCATTATTAATTTTTAATTCTCCGCTCCTTTCACAACTAAAACAATTTCTCCTTTCACTGTTTTGCTTTTAAAATAGGTGGCTAATTCCAGTAAGGTTCCGCGTTTATTTTCTTCGTAAAATTTGGTGAGCTCACGCGAAACAGAAGCTTCGCGATCCACACCAAAATATTCGGATAGTTGCTCCAGCGTTTTTACCAAACGAAAAGGCGATTCATAAAAAACCATGGTACGTGTTTCGGTTTTTAGTTGTTCCAATCTGGTGTGTCGTCCTTTTTTTTGTGGAAGAAACCCTTCAAACACAAATCGCTCGCAAGGCAATCCACTATTCACTAATGCAGGGACAAATGCAGTGGGTCCGGGCAAACATTCGATCTCAATATTTTCCTTTAAACACTCACGCACCAGTAAAAAACCGGGATCAGAAATTCCGGGTGTACCTGCATCACTTACCAAAGCAACTGTGCTTCCTTCGTTCAACATGCGCACTATTTCCTGCACAGCATTGTGCTCGTTGTGCTGGTGATGGGCTAATATTCTCTTATCGATTTGCAAATGATTAAGCAACACGCGTGTTACTCTTGTGTCTTCTGCAAGAATCACATCAGCTTCTTTTAGAATGCGAATGGCACGCAGCGTAATGTCTTCTAAATTTCCGATAGGAGTGGGCACTAAGTAAAGCTTGCTCATTGCTGCAAAAGTGGAAAATAATTCAGCATGCAGATAAAATCTAGTCCAGAAGCAAGGTGTATTTATTTTTTAAGGAGATATTTTAGCTAACTTTCAGCCCTCAAATAGTTACTCACCCTCAAAATAATTTTAAACATGAAAAAATATTTTACATTAATGATGGTCCTATTGGTTGTGATTTCATCACAGCTAACAGCGCAGAACGATTATCGCATTTTATTGCAAAGCGGAATTCAGTCGCCCACACCGAATCTCGAAAAATTTATTGGCGAACCAACTCCACTTGCAGATCAACTATTTGATGGATATTATTATCGTTTTATTCAATTCAATACGCTGCCTAATTTGGCTCAGAAACAAATTATTGCTTCCACAGGAATCCAACTGATGGATTATATTCCACATAACACTTTTATGGCAGCAATTCCTTTAGGCTTAAATAAGTTGTTGTTACAGTCGTTGAATATCCGGTGTGTAATAACTCAAGCAACCGTTCAAAAAATCAATAGAAATTTATTTGGACCTTTTCCTGATTATGCCGTAGTTGAAAAAGGAACTGTAGATATTGTTGTCCAATACCAACAGAATTTAAGTGCTGAAAAAGTAAAGGGCGTTGCAACTTCATTCGGAAAATTACTGGGTGCAAACAACACTAATCATACCATCAGTTTAAGAATTGCTACAGATAAAATAACATCACTGGCAGCAGAACCCTGGGTGTTTTATATGGATGCTGCCACTCCACCATCCACTCCTGATGATACCAAGGGAAGAAGTTTGCATCGTTCTAATTTTATCAATAGCAATTATTCAAGTGGTTTGCATTATGATGGAACGGGTGTGGTGATTGGTTTGGCTGATGACGGAGAGATTGGACCGCATATTGATTTTACCGGCCGATTTACTGATCATGTAGGTACAGGTACTGGTGGATCGCATGGCGATATGACCAGTGGTATTGCAGTTGGTGCAGGTAATTTGAATCCTGTAATAAGGGGAATGGCAACTGGTGCTTACCTTGAGGTTTATGATATAACAGGTTATCCGCATATTATTAATGCTGTAAGTAATTATAATACACTCGGTACGGTAATTACTTCTACCAGTTACTCGCAAGGATGTAATGTTTATTCTGCCGACACAGAGTTTGGTGATCAGCTCTTACACGATAATCCACAACTGGAATTTGTGTTTTCGGCTGGTAATAATGGCACCGGAAATTGCAGTTATGGAGCTGGCGCAGGATGGGGAAATATTACCGGAGGGTATAAACAAGGGAAAAACGTAATTGCATGTGGTAACCTGAGCCCTTTGGAAGTGCTGGATAACAGCAGTAGCCGCGGACCGGCAAGTGATGGACGTGTAAAACCTGATATTTGTGCTAATGGCCTAGAACAATTGTCGACTGATGAAGGCAATACTTATCAAACCGGTGGAGGAACATCTGCTGCTTGTCCTGGTATTGCAGGTATTACAGCACAACTTTATCATGCATACAAAGATTTGAATGGTGGATCCAATCCTGAATCACCACTTATTAAAGCCTGTTTGTTAAACAGCGCGGAGGATATTGGTAATCCTGGTCCTGATTTTACTTATGGATGGGGTCGTGTAAATGCAAGGCGAGCGTTTACCACATTTCGGGATAATCGTTATTTGTTAGATAGTGTAGATCAGGGAAATTCAAATACCCATACTATTACTGTACCTGCCGGAGTTCGTCAATTACGCGTGATGCTTTATTGGCTTGATCCAGCCGGTTCACCTGCAGCATCACAATATTTGGTAAATAATTTAAACATGCAAGTAATCGATCCTATTTCACTATTGCCAATTAATCCATGGGTGCTTAATCCGGCTCCGGTTGCAGCCACTTTATCAGCTAATGCAATTAGAGGCCTTGATAGTCTTAATAATATGGAGCAAGTTACCATTGATATGCCTGGTGCGGGAAATTACGATGTTACAGTAAATGGTTTTGCTATACCGCAAGGCCCTCAGCGTTACTATATTGTTTACGAGTTTAGAACCGATGAAATAACTGTTACCTATCCTAATGGTGGCGAAGGTATTGTGCCCGGTGAGCAAGAAGTTATTCGTTGGGATGCACCAAAAGGACTGAGTTCATTTACTCTTTCTTATTCGGTCGACAATGGCGTAAACTGGGCACCAATTGGAACAGCTAATAGTAACACGTTGCAATATAATTGGACAGTGCCAGCTAATGTAACAACCGGTGAGGCGCTAATTCGGGTTGATAATGGAACAACAAACGATTTAAGTGATACGGTGTTTTCAATAATTAGAACCCCGCAAAACATAACTGTTGACTGGGCTTGTCCTGACACCACTCATCTTATTTGGACACCTGTTGTTGGTGCTACAGGATACGAAGTATATCAGTTGGGTACAAAGTATATGGATCCGATTGGTGTATCATCCACCAATGAATTTTTTGTTGCAGGTACTAATCCAACTAACGAATATTGGTTTAGTGTTAGTGCAATTGCTGCAAACGGACAAAGAGGACGAAGAGCCTATGCAATCAATAAACAGCCGGGCACTTTCGCTTGCCCTGTTGCATTGGATGCACAAGTAACTTCAATTAGTAATCCACAAACTGGATCATTACAA
Organism: Bacteroidota bacterium; assembly: GCA_031409815.1. GTDB lineage: Bacteria > Bacteroidota > Bacteroidia > AKYH767-A > OLB10 > JANLUX01. Next base: position 935 of record JANNXV010000175.1, on the reverse strand, counting down.
ACTTGTCAGGATATTAATAATTTACCAATCTCAATAGTAATTGATAATAACGGGCAAAATCCATTGATAAATGTTCCGGTTAGTTTTTCATTGGATGGAGGCACTCCTGTAAATGAAACTTACGTTGGAACGATTGCACCATTTGGAAGTTTGGTTTATGTATTTACAGCCACTGCTAATCTGGCAACAATTGGTTTGCATACGATAAGAACCTGGACATCATATCCAGGCGATTTAAATAATTACAACGATAGCTCATCTACATTTGTAAATGTTGTTTCCGGTGCTAACGCTTCAATTCCTTTTGTAGAAACATTCGACATTTTTGCATTATGTTCAACAGCTTCAGATTGCGAAGCCACTGTTTGCCCGCTTGCAAATGATTGGATAAACGAAGAGAGCGGTTTAGCCGATGATATTGATTTTCGTACCAACAACGGTGCAACCCCATCTACAGGAACAGGGCCTGATGTAGATCATACCACCAACTCGGCAAATGGAAGGTATTTATATCTTGAAGCATCAAATAATTGTTTTGGAAAAACAGCAATGCTAACATCACCATGCATTGACCTTTCTTTATTATCAACACCTGTTTTGTCTTTTTGGTATCACATGTTTGGTACCAATATGGGATCGCTGCATGTCGATATTTATGACGGAGAAAGTTGGACAATGGATGTAATAACACCCATTAGTGGCAATCAGGGAAATAACTGGCTGCAAATGCTTATGCCACTAAATAATTTTCTTGGAGAAATTGTTAATATTCGTTTTCGTGGAATTACAGGAACTGATTTTTCAAGTGATCTTGCAATTGATGATATCAATATTGATAATGCGCTAGGACTAAGTGATCAACAATTTAAAGGTAACATTTTGGTTTATCCAAATCCTTCAAACGGAATTTTTAATATTGTGATGAACGATATTAA
>JANNXV010000174.1:0-13604 GCA_031409815.1 Bacteroidota bacterium | reverse complement strand
TAACACGCGAACAATTGGAAGACATCTATACCGGAAAAATTACCAACTGGAAAGAGGTAGGAGGTGAAGATTTAAAAATTGTGGCTTACGCACGCGAAACATCAAGTGGTACTTATGAGTTTTTTAAGGAGCATGTTATGAACAAAAAGAATTACGCATCATCATGTCTTAATATGCCTGCAACCGGAGCTATTGTTGAATCAGTTGCAAAAACTAAAGGTGCAATAGGATATGTAGGCATTGCTTACATGGAAAAAACTGTAAATGCTTTGGCGGTATCTTACGATAAGGGTAAAACATATGTAATGCCGAATGTTACAAATGCAAAAAACAAATCCTACCCTATCGTTCGCCCGCTGTATTTTTATGTGAGCGCCAAATCAGAGAAAATAGCAAAACCATTTGTTGATTATATATTATCATCTATCGGACAAGAAATTGTTGACAAGGTAGGTTATGTTTCTTTAAAGTAATTGTTAAATAAGCATTATTGAGGGCCGAAATTGCTTTATATGATTCAACTTTGCTGATTCATTACTAATTAATTCTAAAACACAATCACTAAAAATGAAAAAAGCAATTATTTACAGTATAGCCCTTGTACTTGCTTCTTGCGGTTCAGCTGAAAAGAAACAGGAAGCAACTGCCAGTACTGAAACAAATTCATCAGCAAAGAAAATAGCAATCACTGTTAAGGGTAGTGATACCGTGTTGCCACTGGCACAAAAGGAAGCCGAGGATTATATGAAGGCAAATGCTGATGCTTCAATCACCATAGTAGGAGGCGGTTCAGGTGTAGGAATAACAGCACTAAAAGATGGATCAACTGATATTGCAATGTCTTCCCGTTCCTTAAAAACGGAGGAGAAAATGGAATTCAAAGCAAAGAATATGGATATTAAAGAAGTGGTTATTGCAAGTGATGCTTTGGCTGCCATTGTGAATCCCAAAAATAGGGTGAGTAAGTTGACCCATGAACAATTAGGAGATATTTATACCGGTAAAGTAACCAATTGGAAACAATTGGGAGGTGAGGATATGAAAATCGTGGCTTATGCACGTGAAACTTCAAGCGGTACTTATGAGTTTTTTAAAGAGCATGTGATGGATAAAAAAAATTATTCATCCACCGTTTTGAATATGCCGGCTACAGGTGCAATTGTTGAATCAGTTTCAAAAACTATAGGCGCCATTGGTTATGTAGGGCTTGCCTATGAAACAAAGGATGTAAAACAACTTGCCGTATCTTACGATCAAGGCAAAACGTATGTAGAACCTTCAGTTCAGGCCGCACAGGATGGTACCTATCCTATTGCACGCCCACTTTACTTCTATTACGATGCAGCCAAGGAAGCAGGCGTAACTCCTTTTGTAGAATATATACTCTCAGCTATTGGCCAACAGATTGTTTTGGAAGTAGGCTATGTGCCACTGAAGAAATAACTATTTTCACCGCGCAAACAATCGGCTCTAGCCGGTAGTTTATCTAAATTTATTTTCGTTGAAAAAAGTATTTGAACGTTTAGTCGAATTATTATTGATGTTAAGCAGTACTGTAACTACACTTACAGTGCTGCTTATTGTCATTTTTCTTTTTTCTGAAGGGGCCAATCTTTTTAATCAATCACCGCTAGAAGGTGATAATATTTTAGCCATCAATGCCAACAACAAAGTAGATCATATTACTTCGGAGCAAATAAAAAATATTTTCGATCAGAAAATAACACATTGGAATGAATTGGGCGGAAGCAAGGATTCGATATTGTTGTTTTCTAATGCTTATATCGAAGATTATTTAACGGAAGATGAACTGGGAGAAAATTTTGAATTACTACCCAATAAAATTGATTCGTTATTAAATGCCAATCCCGGAATGCTTGCAGTATTTTCCAATAAATACATCAGTAAAGAATTTCATGGCAAGAAAATCAAAGTTGACAATGTTTCACTAGGTGGATTTTTATCAGGTAAGGAATGGTTTCCTACCGCACAACCATCCGTACAATTGGGAGTGTTGCCAATTATATTAGGTACATTATGGGTAAGTCTGATTGCGATATTTATTGCTTTGCCAATTGGTCTTGCTACGGCTATTTATATGGCTGAAGTAGCCAGTTTACGCATGCGTAATATTTTGAAGCCTGTTATCGAATTACTAGCCGGTATACCTTCGGTGGTTTATGGGTTTTTTGGTTTGGTAATTATTGTACCATTGGTTCAAAAATATTTTCAATTGGATACCGGTCAAACTGCTTTGACAGGAAGTATTTTGCTGGCAATTATGGCATTGCCCACCATCATTACAGTTTCAGAAGATGCCATTAGAAATACGCCACGCGCAATGAAAGAAGCAAGTCTTGCTTTAGGTGCTAACCGCTGGCAAACCATACAACGTGTAATACTTCCCTTTTCTTCATCGGGAATTGCAGCGGCAGCAATTTTAGGAATTGGTCGTGCAATTGGAGAAACCATGGCAGTGTTAATGGTAACCGGTAATGCAGCTGTTATCCCTCATACTTTATTGCAACCGGTGCGCACCATTCCTGCAACAATTGCAGCAGAGTTGGGCGAAGCACCACAGGGCGGAATCCATTATCAGGCATTATTTGCTTTGGGATGTATATTATTTATAATCACGATGGCTATTAATATTTGGGTGGAATTAATTTCCAGAAAAAGAAGGGCTTCAAGAGGATGAGTAAGCGATTAAAGGAAAAAATAGCTTTTTGGGTTTTCCGGATTTTAAGTTTCGGTGTAATTGCTGTTTTATTTTCCATTCTTGGATTTATTTTATACAACGGATTTAGTGTGCTCAGTTGGGACTTTATCACTAAGATGCCTGAAGATGGAATGACAAAAGGAGGAATTTATCCTGCCATCATCGGTACCCTTTATCTAATACTGGGTAGTATGTTATTTGCTTTTCCGGTGGGGGTTATGTCAGGTATTTATATTAACGAATACAGAAGAAACGGTTTTGTAAAAAAAATGGTTAAGTTGATGACTAATAATCTTGCAGGTGTTCCTTCGATTGTGTTTGGATTATTTGGAATGGCATTGTTTGTTAACAAATTAAAATTCGGAGACTCAATTTTGGCAGGTTCATTAACGTTAGGTTTAATGGTGTTACCTGTAATTATTCGTACTACCGAAGAAGCATTGTTGGCTGTAGATAAAGGCTTCCGTCATGCAAGCTATGCACTTGGAGCTAGTAAATTACAAACGATCAGACGAGTGGTTTTACCAATGTCGTTACCAAACATTATTACCGGTATGATATTAAGTATCGGTCGTGTTTCAGGCGAAACTGCACCGATATTATTTACAGTGGCTGCCTATTTCTTACCTAAGTTGCCCAATAGTATATATGATCAGGTGATGGCATTGCCTTACCATTTGTATGTAATTTCAACAAGCGGAACCAATATTGAAGAATCAAGGCCTATAGCCTATGGAACTGCAGTAGTGCTAATTTTGATAGTGCTAATCTTAAACTTACTTGCTAATGCATTGCGTAAATTTTTAGGAAAGAAATATAAAATCAATTAAGGTTACTAATTAACGAATGGATACGAATGTTACGAATACGAATAAGAATAACCCTACTCCCTTCTCTCCACTCCCTACTATAACTTATGCATAAGATAGAAAGCAAAGACGTTCATTTATATTATGGTTCATTTCATGCGCTGAAAGGAATCAATATGGCTATTGAGAAAAATACCGTTACAGCGTTGATCGGGCCTTCCGGTTGTGGTAAATCAACTTATTTACGTTTGTTTAATCGTATGAACGACTTGATTGATGATGTAAAAATTGAAGGTCAGTGTTTGATTGATGGAAAAAATATTTATAGCCGCGAAATCAAAACAGAGGAATTACGTAAGCGGGTTGGAATGGTTTTTCAAAAGCCGAATCCTTTCCCAAAATCTATTTTTGAAAATGTAGCTTATGGCTTACGTGTAAACGGTATTACCCACAAAACATTTATTGAAGAACGTGTGGAACGATCGTTACGCCAGGCTGCTTTATGGGAAGAAGTTAAAGATAAATTGAAAAAATCGGCCATGGAATTATCCGGTGGACAGCAGCAACGACTTTGTATTGCACGCGCATTGTCGATTGAACCATCTGTATTGTTGATGGATGAACCAGCTTCAGCGTTAGATCCAATTAGCACTACAAAAATTGAAGAATTGATTTATGAGTTAAAGAATGATTACACAATTATCATTGTAACACATAATATGCAGCAGGCTGGTCGCGTTAGTGATCATACAGGTTTCTTTTACCTGGGCGAGCTAATTGAATACGATTCCACAAAAAAAATATTTACAAATCCCACACACACACGAACGCAAAATTATATTACAGGTAGGTTTGGATAAGCGTCATTGCGAGGAACGAGGCAATCCTTCCACATCAGGAGATAGCTTCGTCCCTCGCAATGAGGAAACACTTCAACACTTCATCACCATTTACTTCATCACTTAAAAACAATGACTCATTTAGATATAGAATTAAAAAGTTTAAAGTCCGACTTACTTGAAATGTTTGGGCTGGTAAAAAATCAGTTGGAAAAATCAAAAGATGCATTAAGAAGACTGGATAAGGACCTTGCCCGCGAAATTATCGTTAACGAAAAACGTGTGAATGGTTTCGAATTAAAAATTGATAGAGACTGTGAAAATATTATAGCCTTATTGAGTCCGCTTGCTGTTGATTTAAGATTTGTATTGGCTGCTTTAAAAATCAATTCGAATCTTGAGCGCATCGGTGATATTGCAGAAGGTATTGCAAAATTTGTACTTGATATTAAACTGGAACCTGAGAAAGAATTGTTGGATTCGACTCGATTAGTAGAGATGTTTGAAATTGCCCATTCGATGATTGCTAATGTGATGGATGCTTTTGATAATGAAGACACCACTTTGGCACGAAGTATTTTTAAACAAGATGAGGTTTTAGATGAGATTAATGTACAAGCAAATACAGCTGTTGCAGATTTTATTCGTTCGCATCAGGATCGTATTAATCAAAGTCTTTACACATTAAGTGCTATTCGTAAATTAGAAAGGGTAGGTGACCAGTGTAAAAATATAGCGGAGGAAATTATTTTTTATGTAGAAGCAAAAGTGCTAAAACATAAATCTCATTCGCAGAAACAAGAATTGCCCGGAAGTACACCGCTCGAAAATTAAGGTAGTAAAATTTTTAAGCGTTAAACTTTTCTTTCACTACCGAAAGAAATTCATCAAAAATTCCGGGGTTAGTAGTGATAATTTCTTTGCCAAAAAGAAAATCATCGCCTCCTTTAAAATCACAAACTTTTCCTCCTGCTTCTTCCACAATAAAAGCTCCGGCAGCCACATCCCAGGCATTTAATCCATATTCATAAAAACCTTCAAGGCGTCCACAGGCAACATAAGCAAGGTCAACTGCTGCGGAGCCTAATCTGCGCAAGCCATGTGTGTTTCTCATGCAATAATCAAACACTTCCATATAGGGTTTCATTCTGCTAAAGTTGGTGTAAGGAAAACCGGTTGCAAATAACGAGTCTTTCATTTGGGTTTTTTCTGAAACAAAAATTTGTTTATCATTTAACCATGCACCACCGTTTTTCCAGGCATAAAAACATTCGTCCAAATTAATTTCATAAATAACCCCTAAGCAAAGTTGTCCATTATCGGTTAAGCCGATACTTACACAATAAGGAGGTAAGCCATGCACAAAGTTGGTGGTTCCATCCAACGGATCAATAATCCATTGATAACGTTTGCCTACAATACTCAGCGTGTTTTCTTCGGTAATAAAACCTGCATCGTTGATTAATGGATTTAATTTGTCAACAATAATTTGTTCTGCAGTTTTATCTACATACGAAACAAGGTCATTCATTCCTTTGTGTTCAACCAAAGCTGCATTAAAAGATTTTCGCTCTTCGCGAATAAAAGATCCTGCATCGCGAGCAATTGCGCAAACAGTTTTGCAAAGATGATCTAAGTTCATTGAAGTGGAATGGTTGATTGTTTTTTTCGGGATAAATAGATGATGCCGGAAACTCCAAGAATAATAAGAATGAATGAAATGATTTCAGCTTGAGTTATTCCATGACCTGCAATATGGTATTGGTTATTGACACGAATTTTTTCGATCATAAAACGCTCGATACCATTTAACAATAAATAAATACTGGTGATGATACCGGGAATATTAATTCGCTTTCTCATGTTCCACATAAAAACGAATAGTATGATACATATTACGGCCTCATAAAAAGGTGTAGGATAAACAGCATCGGGCAACATATGGCAATGTCGTCCTTCGCAACCCGGCATTGGAATACCTTCGTTAATTACGTTGTTGGGGTAATTATACGCCCATGTCCAATCAGGCAACCAGCTTAACCAATTGGGTTTCGGGTTTAGGTTTGCGATGCCCCAATCTCCATCGCCTGAGAGATGACAACCGATACGGCCGGTACCATAAGCCAGCATTAATGCCGGTGTAATACTATCTGACAAATGAACTGCTTTGATATTATGCTTTCGTCCATACCAAACAATGGCAATGGTGGCAAAAATAAATCCACCATACCAGGTTAATCCACTAAATGAAATTAGTGCATCAACAGGGTCGCGCATTAAGTCATCAAGATTTTCGAGGTTGTGAAAAATTTTCGAACCCAGTATTCCGAAAATAGCCGCAAGCATGGTGATGTTACCCACCAACTCGTAAGGATGCACGGTAATTTCTTCGTGTTTTGGAGTGGCTAATTTTTCTTTTTCTTTTTCGCGATAACGCAGCCAGGCCGAAACACCCGCTATTAGTATTGCCCAAATAATATTTCCTTTTGACGATAACAAAACGCCTTGCGTGTCGTTCACAAATTCGGTGTAGTTGCTTACTACATACCCTAATTTAAATCCGATAATAAATCCAACAAATGCCGAACTTATCAATTCCATTGCAGTTGCCGGTGCGCCCACCAATATGCGTTTGGTGAATGGATGAATCAGGTTTAGTTTTTCTTTTCGTTTTAATTCCATCGACATGATCCAGGCGGCTAATAGGAAAGAAAAAGCCATCATAAAACCAAATGTTTGAATAGGAAGCGCCAGGTGAATTCCAAAAAGATCTAGTAGTAAATCAGAAATAGTAGGATACACTCTTTGAAATTAATAGTTAATAATTAACAATGAATAATTAAAATTGATGCGCAAATTTAGCAGCAGCCGTGCGTTCCAAAATAGTTACAGTAACGTTTAAATCATCATCTATCTCGTTTAACTTCACGTTGATTATTTGATTGATTAACGAAGGGTCGTAAGCTGTTTTTACTTTGATATAGTTTTCGGTGAAGCCGTGCATCATTCCGTTTTTATGATCGGCTTCAAATAATACTTTGTATGTCTTACCAACGTGTTGTTGATAGAAGTTACGTAATTTTTTATCGGATAAAATACGCAGCATCTTATTGCGCTTTTTACGTTCGTTAATGGGCACTACTCCCGGCAAAGTTATTGCCAGTGTATTATCGCGTTCTGAGTAAGTGAATACATGCAGGTAGGAAATATCAAGCTCGTTTAAGAAATTATACGTCTCCAAAAAATCTTCTTCTGTCTCTCCCGGGAAACCAACAATGACATCCACACCAATGCAACAATTCGGCATCAAAGTTTTGATAGTTGCTACACGATCTGCATACAATTGGCGCAGATAACGCCTGCGCATCAGTTTTAATATTTTATCAGAACCGCTTTGCAGAGGGATGTGAAAATGAGGAACAAACTTTTTTGATTGTGCAACAAATGAAATGATTTCGTTGGTGAGCAGGTTAGGTTCAATGGAAGAGATACGGAAACGTTCGATGCCTTCTACCTGATCTAACTCCCTGATCAAATCATAAAAAAGGGAACCATTATTTTTAAAATCACCCAAATTAACACCTGTGAGTACAATTTCTTTTGCACCTGTTGAAGCTATTTGATTAGCTTGTGCAATTACATTTTGTAAAGAATCACTGCGGCTGCTGCCTCGTGCTAATGGAATGGTGCAGAAAGAGCAACTGTAATCACAACCATCTTGCACTTTCAGAAAAACACGTGTGCGGTCATCTGCAGAATGAGAGCTGATAAAACTGTTTGCATCTGCAATTTCACAAGCCATTACTTTTGCGATGTTGCGTTTTTCTACATTTTCTAAATAAGCAATAATGTTAAATTTTTCTGTAGCGCCAAGCACCAAATCAACACCGGGAATATTTGCAATAGCATCGGGCTTAAGCTGGGCATAACAACCCACAATCACTACAAAGGCTTCGGGGTTTGCAGCCAATGCTCGGTGTACAATGGTGCGGCACTCACGATCAGCATTTTCGGTTACTGAACAGGTATTGATTACAGCTACATCAGCCGCCTCGGTAAACTCCACCCGTTGCCAGCCGGCATCGCGAAACGAGCGGGCAATGGTGCTTGTTTCGCTGAAGTTGAGCTTGCAGCCAAGGGTATGAAAGGAAACCGTTTGCATGGAGGGCGCAAAAATAGTAGAATTGAGGGTTATCGGTTTAGGGTTGCTGTTTTGCCGTTTTTACGCCCATGTTGGTGTCCCACCAACATGAACCAAAAGTAACTCAACCCAAAAATTCTGTTATTCATTTAATCCGTTCTGGCCTTGTTGGTGTTACTTTTACCATCAAGAAACAGATATATTTGTTGCAGGAAGAAACACCTGCAACGGCTAAAAGTGTGAGTATTAATGGTTCTAAAATTAACTTTACAAAACTTGTTATAATCAGATGAAATTTTGTTTTTATCTGATTGTTTTTGCAATAGTAGAAACAAGTTTTTGCAATGGCCAAGGACGAAACCATCAATGGCTGCTTGGTTATGGATTATTCACCGATCAATACACAACAGGGCAGAAAGCCCGGTTATTGTTTGATTCATCAAGTGTAACCACAATGCCTGAAACGAGAAAATTGGCATTTAGGGCTGCTCAAGGGAACATATCAGACGAAAATGGCAACATGTTGATGGCAACCAACGGATGTTGGATAATGAACAGCACATGCGATACCATGCTGAACGGTTCGGGATTAAATCCTGATCCATTCACAACTCAATGGTGTAACTCTACATCTGGTATCCCATATCCTCACGCTGATGTGTTTCTTCCTTTACCAGATGATAGCAATAGATACATTTTGTTTCATCATAGTGGTAATGCTTCCCCTCAATATAATGATATGCCTTCAGATTTATACTATACAATGATTGATATTTCGCTTGATAGTGGTCGGGGAGCAGTGACACAAAAAATGTGGTAGCCATACATGATAGAGTACTTTTAGGTGTGGCAGCATGTAAACATGCAAACGGACGAGATTGGTGGGTAACAATATTGCGTGATAGTAGTGACTTAATTTATAAAATTCTGCTAACTCCGCAGGGCATTGCTTCTGTTAGCACTCAATCACTTGGTGTTCCCTACCATCAAGCATGGCAAGCACTTCAACCTGTATTTTCTCCTGATGGCAAAAAATTCGCTTATCGTTATTATTATGGCATTTGGGGGAATTATACTAATCAGGCACGTTTGTTTGATTTTGACCGTTGTTCGGGTACATTTTCAAACGGAAATATTATTCAATGGCCCGATTCTCAACCCGGGTTGGGTATTATGTTTTCGGCTAATTCACAATATTTGTATGCAAGCACTTTTAATAAAATATACCAGATCAATACTGACACTTCCAATATTGCATCAAGTTTGCAACAAGTTGCTTTATATGATGGTTATTTATCTCCTTATTTTCAAACTGATTTCTGGGTGATGTATAGAGCTGCCAATGGTAAAATTTATATTTCGTCAGGTAGTAGTGTAATTGATATGCATTTTATCAATTATCCTGATAGCGGAGGAATGGCCTGTGATGTGCAGCAACATGCATTGCATTTGCCCTGTTATACAGGTAGAGCTAATGTTAATCATCCTAATTATTATTTGGGATGTGATAATACAAGCGGTTGTGCTTGTTTAATAACTGGCCTTAAAGAAAATGAGCCACATGATTTTAAATTTTCGATATCTCCCAACCCAACCAGTAACAATATTACTATTATATATATGCTGCCGCAAAACAGTGGAGGCCTGTTTGAAGTGTTTGATATGAATGGCAAAAGGGTTTTTACTTACCAACTGCCCCCATGGAGTACGTTGCAAAATTTTAATTTATCGTTTTTAAAGGATGGGGTTTATCAATGTGTGATTACCTCAGGCAATAGCCGGGTGAGTAAAAAATTGGTGGTGATAAAAATTTGACAAACAAAAAACCCCATCCCAAAATATCGGGACGGGGTTTTTAATTTGTCGCTTTGTTGGTGCCTCACCAACAATTCCAAACGAAGAATTACTTCATTTCCACTTCAGCGCCAGCTTCTTTCAACTGAGCAACTAAGGTGTTAGCTTCTTCTTTAGTAACGCCTTCCTTAACTGGTTTCGGAGCACCATCCACTAAGTCTTTAGCTTCTTTTAAGCCAAGGCCAGTAAGGTCTTTCACCAATTTAACTACGGCTAATTTGTTAGCACCTGCAGCCTTCAAAATCACGTCAAACGTGGTTTTTTCTTCTGCTGCTGCAGCGCCACCGCCACCGCCTGCCATCATAACAGGAGCTGCTGCTGCTGGTTCGATGCCATATTCATCTTTGAGGATTTGTGCTAATTCGTTTACTTCTTTTACAGTTAAGTTAACCAACTGTTCTGCAAATGATTTTAAGTCTGCCATTTTATTTGTTTTTTAAGATTGTTTTTAATTGTTAATTATTAATTGTTAATTTTTAAATGGAATTAAGCGGCTTTATCCCCACGTTCTCCCAACGTTTTAAGTATTCCGGCCAGTTTACCACCGCTTGATTTAAGAGCTGAAACAACATTTTTGGCAGGGCTTTGTAACAAGCCGATAATCTCGCCAATCAATTCGTTTTTGCTCTTCAATGCTGCAAGTGCATCCAGTTCTTTATCACCTACAAATACGGAAGCATCAATGTAAGCAACTTTTAACAATGGACGATCGCCACCTTTACGAAACTCTTTAATGGCCTTTGCAGGTGAATTAGGAGTTTCGGCATTTAATATTACAGACGAACCCTTTAAGGTTGGCAGTAGTTGCTCATAATCGCCATCCATTTTAGCTAATGCTTTTTTGATGAGCGAGTTTTTAGCAACACGCATTCCAATTTCTTTTTGGAAGCATAGTCTGCGCAGCTTACTAGTTTTTTCAGCATTCATGGTGCCAAAATCAGCAATGTAGAAACTGCTGTGCGTACTTAGTATTTCAACCAGGGCGTCTATCTCTTTGTTTTTTTCTTCTCTTGTCATGATATTCGTTTTAAGAATTAATTAAGCATTGAGCGATTTAGTGTCAATGCGGATGCCCGGGCTCATGGTGCTGCTCAAGGCAACGCTGCGCATGTAAGTACCCTTTGCACTGGATGGTTTCAGTTTTACAATAGCTGAAAGCACCTCGTGTGCATTTTCAAAAAGCTTGTTTGCATCGAAGCTAACTTTACCCACGGAAGCGTGAATAATGCCTGCTTTGTCAACTTTAAAGTCAATCTTTCCACCTTTTGTTTCCTTTACTGCTTTAGCCACATCAGGAGTAACAGTTCCTGTTTTAGGATTTGGCATCAGGTTACGTGGTCCAAGAATTTTTCCAAGCTTTCCTACTTTAGCCATTACTGAAGGCATGGTGATAATAACATCTACATCTGTCCATCCGCCTTCAATTTTAGCAATGTATTCATCTAAGCCAGCAAAGTCAGCGCCAGCATCTAATGCTTCCTGAACTTTGTCGGGTGTGCACAGTACCAATACTCGCACTGTTTTACCGGTTCCGTGAGGTAATGTAACAATACCGCGAACCATTTGATTTGCTTTACGCGGATCTACACCCAAGCGCACACTTACATCTACCGATGCATCGAACTTAGTAAAAGTGATTTCCTTTACCAGTTTACTTGCCTCTGATAAAGAGTAAGTTTTGTTTGCATCCACCTTAGCGTATGCAACTTTTTGTTTTTTTGTGATTTTTGCCATTTGTTTGTTTTTAGTGATAGCGCAGGGTCAATACTGTTGGAAGCAGACTTATTTGAGTAAGTGCTGACCTCTGCTCCTAATTTTTATTGTTGAAATTAATTTTCCCAAGGAGGAGTTCCTTCCACGTTAACACCCATACTACGAGCAGTACCAGCAATCATTTTCATTGCTGATTCAATAGTAAAGCAGTTTAAATCGGGCATTTTTGCTTCTGCAATTGTTTTAATGGTATCCCATTTTATGGTTCCCATTTTTTTACGGTTTGATTCTGCCGATCCTTTTTGAATTTTCATTGCCTCCATAATCTGTATTGCAGCCGGAGGAGTTTTAATTACAAATTCAAATGATTTATCAGTGTAAACGGTGATAATTACCGGTAATACTTTACCAGCCTGATCCTGTGTGCGAGCATTGAATTGCTTGCAAAACTCCATGATGTTAACACCCTTAGCACCTAATGCAGGACCAATTGGAGGTGCAGGATTAGCTGCTCCACCTTTAACCTGTAACTTTATAAATGTACTTATTTCTTTTGCCATTTTATTTTGATTTGATAATTTAATAATAAGCTAACTTGATGATGATAAGATTAGAAGTGGAAGCCTCCTTTATTATCAGTTTATCAAATTAACCTATCATTAAATTGATTTTACTCTTTTTCTACTTGCATATAGCTAAGTTCTAATGGAGTTTTACGTCCGAAGATCTTAACCATTACTTTTAATTTTTTCTTTTCTTCGTTTACTTCTTCAATAACTCCGGAGAAACTGTTGAAAGGACCATCGATCACTTTTACGGCTTCGCCCACAAAGAATGGTATTGTCATTATTTCTTCGGTATCAGCTAACTCATCCACCTTACCAAGAATTCTATTTACTTCTGAAATTCTTAATGGAGCAGGGGGCTGACCTTTAGCTCCGAGGAAACGAATAACTCCATTAGTATTTTGAATAACGTGAGGCAATTCTCCAACTAATTCTGCTTCAATAAGAATATATCCCGGAAAAAAACTACGTTCTTTACTTACTTTTTTTCCGTCTTTAATTTGGAAAACTTTTTCGGTAGGAATTAATACTTGCGATAAATATTGACTAAGGTTGTTGTGATTAACCTCAGATTCGATGTATTGTTTCACTTTTTTTTCCTTACCACTAACGGCATGTACTACATACCATTTTTTTCCACCTACAGTTGTTTCACTCATGACTGCTTATGAAAATAAGTTATAGATAAGATGTAGTGTGCCCTGAAAGAATGAATCAATCAGAAATACCACCAATCCAAAAATTAATGTTGCAACTAAAACCACAATTGCGCTGCTTTGCAACTCAGGCCATGTTGGCCAGGATACTTTATGCATCAGTTCATTCTGGCAATCTTTGATATAAGCGATGAATTTCGACATGTTGTTTTTTTTCTGCTATTTGCTTAGGGTTTTACTCTGCACGGGTGGAGAGACTCGAACTCCCGGCCAACGGTTTTGGAGACCGCTACTCTACCAATTGAGC
>JANNXV010000173.1:0-23734 GCA_031409815.1 Bacteroidota bacterium | reverse complement strand
AATTCAAATGGTTGTTAAACAAAATGCCGATTGGAGCAACCACTTTAATGAAGATGAAAACACCCTTATTTTAGGGAAGGAAATAAAAAAAACAATAAAGGCAACAACTGCTGAAACTGTTGATTTCTTTCATCCAAAAGCAACAACCATTAACAGTTTTCCAATTAGTATTTGGCAAAACCGACTGGGAATAAAAACCAGCAAAGAATATTTTTCTGATTCCATCGAGTTTGGAAACATTGTACATAAAACTTTGTCTTTCATTATCAACGAAAGTGATTTGGAAGCAGCATTAAACAAATCCAAAAATCTTTTTATTCTTGATGAAACGAGTTTGGAGAAAGTTAAAACCTCCATCACTAAAATTTTTGAAGTAAGTAAACCTCATAACTGGTTTACCGGAAAATTTTCTGTGAGGAATGAGTCTGAAATTGTTTTCTCCGATCCATTGTTGCTATCCCCTCCGACAATTTTCCGGCCCGACCGGTTGATGTTCAACGAAAATGAAACCATCATTCTCGATTATAAAACCGGATCGGAAAACAAATCCTATCACAAGCAGCTCAACGAATATAAAAACGTATTGCAAAGTGCAGGGTTTAAATCAGTAATAGCTTATTTGCTTTATGCTGAGGAGTGTAAAATTGTTGTGGTTGAAGACAAGTGCGATTAAATCACACCCTCTTCACCCAAAAAAACCTGATGAAAATCTATTTACGGAAACTGCTTGTAAACAATTGAACGAGGAAGAAAACGTATCAACCATATTTTATTTCCTCTTATCATGGCTCCAATACGGTAACTAAAATCCCCAGTTTTGATAATGATGCGATAATGGTGGCTGTAACCTCTTAGTAGTTTAAGTCCTGTAATGCTATCAAGGCTATCAGCATTTTTAATCTTCAGGATTTTTTCTTTTAATACTACGAGCAATTCACGGCTACTTATTTTATCCACATCTCTTTTAAATTTCGGCTTAAAAATAACTTTCACTTACCGAAGCGATTTTATCTTTTTGTCGAGAAACAGAGCAAATTCTTCCTCTGATATTTCCCCTTTGTCCTGCATACCTTCTTCAATCAGTTCTCCTAGATATGCGTCCTCCAATTTCTCTCCTCTCAACACTTTAGCATTTTTTCTAAATCTTTTAATCATTCCCGCAATGAAATCAGCATCGCGTTTATTTTCAAATGTTGCCACTACCACCTTACTCATTTTTTTTTCTTCAAATTTAATTAAAACTGCTTAGAAAGCGGCATTCGTTTTATTCAGTATTCTTCCACATTCTCCATCACCTCCAAAAAAATTTCTGAAAATGGTTCACTCCTGCCTTAGCTTCCTGCAAATCAGAACAGTAAAGAGCTACTCCTATACATACTGCCTGTTTACTTAATTTTGCACTTTCAAACACAACAAAATTTATGAATTCAATTTATAACGTTCCTGTAGCTATAAACGAGCCTGTTTTAAACTATGCACCCAGAAGCGCAGAAAGAAAGCAATTAAAAGAAGCTATCGCTGCTATGCGTGCAGAAGTGATTGATGTACCTATGTACATTGATGGCAAAGCGGTGCACACATCAAAAAAAGGAGATTTGCGTCCACCACACGATCACCAGCATTTGCTTGGAAAATATTCTGTGGGTGATGCATCACATGTAAAATCTGCAATAGAAGCCGCACTAAAGGCACGACAGGCTTGGGCTGATATGGAGTGGGAACAACGTGCTTCTATATTTCTGAAAGCAGCCGAATTATTAAGCGGACCTTATCGTGCAAAAATTAACGCAGCCACCATGCTTGGCCAAAGTAAAAACGCTTATCAGGCTGAGATTGATGCTGCTTGCGAGATGATAGATTTTTTACGATTTAATGTTCAATATGCGAGAGAGATTTATACCCAACAGCCCATTTCTTCCAAGGGAGTTTACAATCGTGTTGAACAACGTCCGCTAGAAGGATTTGTTTTTGCGCTGACACCATTTAACTTTACAGCTATCAGTGGAAATCTACCTTCTTCAGTTGCAATGATGGGCAATACGGTAGTTTGGAAACCAGCCAACACGCAAATTTATGCTGCACGAGTGATGATGGAAGTTTTTATGGAAGCAGGACTCCCGGCAGGTGTAATTAATCTGATGTACGTTTCAGGAACTGTTGCTGGAGAAGTAATTTTTAATCATCCTGATTTTGCAGGGATCCATTTTACCGGTTCAACAGGAGTTTTTCAAGATATATGGAAATCCATTGGTAACAATATTCATAAATACAAATCGTATCCGCGCATTGTGGGCGAAACCGGTGGTAAAGATTTTATCCTCGCTCATTCCACTGCAAATGTTGCAGAAGTAGTAACAGCACTTTCGCGCGGAGCATTTGAATATCAGGGACAAAAATGCAGTGCTGCCTCACGTGCTTATATTCCAACAAATCTTTGGGCAGATGTTAAGAAAGGGTTAGTGGCTGATCTTGCTTCTATGAAAATGGGACCTACAGAAGATTTTTCCAATTTTATAAATGCTGTGATAGATGAAAAATCGTTCGATAAACTTGCCGGATATATTGATGACGCAAAAAAAAATCCACAAGTAGAAATTATTGCAGGTGGCAAGTACGATAAATCGAAAGGATATTTTATTGAGCCTACCATTCTCGTTACAAAAGATCCGATGTATGTCACTATGTGTGAAGAGTTGTTCGGACCGGTGCTTTCGCTTTATGTGTATGATGAAAATAAATTTGAAGAAACCTGTGATCTTGTTGATCGTACAGCTATATACGCACTCACGGGAGCCATACTTGCAAAAGATCGTTATGCAATTGAATATGCAACAAAAAAATTAGTTCATGCTGCAGGAAATTTTTATATCAATGATAAATGCACCGGTGCTGTAGTTGGACAGCAGCCATTTGGTGGTGGACGTGCATCAGGTACTAACGATAAAGCAGGTTCAATGATTAATTTATTGCGTTGGGTTTCTCCAAGAACGATAAAGGAAACATTTGTTCCTGCTACAGATTATCGTTACCCATTTTTGGAGAAAGAATAAATTTCAATTGTCGTTATGCCCAAAATAGCCATTTATAAATATCTGGTTTTCTATATTGTAAGTTATGATTTAGGAGAACGACTTCATTTGCATATTAGCAATACAAAATCACGCTAATGGAAAGACGCAAAAATCTGGTTAGATACATATGAAGTTTTTGAGAAAGGTGATTTATCAAATAGAGAAATTAAACTTTGTCAGGAATTGCTAAAAGACAACAATGAAAAAATTGTAACAGTAATCCGTAAATTTGCTAAAGGTGTAAAAAGCAAACCAATTAATTTAAAATGAAAAACAAAGAAGGAATTAGCAAACAAAAACCTTTGATTAAAACAATTCGTTTTGATCAGAAAGAAAAAATGAGTGTATATCTTGAAGATGGAAGATTGGTAATTGTGCCACTAACTTTTTTTCCTTCTATCAAAAAATTAAGTACAAGTGAGCGTAACGATTGGCATGTTTCCAATGGGCAAATAATTATTTTTAAAAATTGTGATGATGTGTTTCATTTAGAACAAATACTCGGAACAGAAAACCAATATTCTTATTCTTTCAACTAAATGAATCTCAATCTCACAAAACCCCTCGCATTTTTTGATCTGGAAACAACTGGTGTTAATATCGGTGCAGATCGTATTGTTGAAATCAGCATTTTAAAACTAATGCCTGATGGAACTAAGCAAGTAAAAACAAAAAGAGTAAATCCCGGCAAACCGATTCCTGCTGAAGCATCAAAGGTGCATGGCATTTATGATAAAGATGTGGAGAACGAACCCTCCTTTAAAGAATTAGCCAATGAACTTTTGCAATTTTTGGGGAATGCTGATTTAGCAGGATACAACTCCAACAAATTTGATGTGCCGATGCTGGCGGATGAATTTATCCGTGCTGATATTGATTTTGATATGAAAGGAAGAAGATTGGTTGACGTACAAAATATTTTTCACAAGATGGAACAACGTACATTGTCGGCTGCTTACAAATTTTACTGTAGTAAGGAAATTGAAAATGCTCATAGTGCTGAAGCTGATATCATTGCAACCTATGAAGTTTTTGAAGCGCAGCTAAACCGTTATGAGAACTTAAAACAAGATGTTGACTTCCTGCACGATTTTACCCGTATGAATGAAAATGTTGACTTGGGTGGTCGCATTGTTTTTAATGACAAGAAGCAAGAGGTATTCAATTTTGGAAAACACAAAGGCAAAACTGTTACAGAAGTTTTAGCCAAAGAACCTTCCTATTACGATTGGATGATGAATGGAGATTTTCCTGCTGAGACAAAAAAGGTTTTGACAGGGTTGCGCTTGAGAGCATTAAATTCAAAAGTTAAGGAATCTTCTTAAAGCTTGAGGAATTTAGATTAAACTTAAATCAATTATTCAATTACGTTGTTTTTCAAAAAAAAACTTCCTGTCATTGCAGACAGGAAGTTAAATAAAATAGTTTACTTCTTTATTTAGAAATGAAAAATGGCACGAACTGTAGCTGTTCCGGTGTTTGATCCATCTGCACCAAACAAATCAAACACTGCATTGCTTTGGTTGATGTCGGTATCAAAACCAAATCTTGATGCGCCAGCAGTTTCTTTTTCTTGTTCTGCAACTACTGTATCACCATTTGCATTTGTACCTGATAATTCAGTGGTAGTTGTTCCCTTACCACGAGTTTGCACTCCAAGTCCCCATCCAAATTCAGCACCTAATGAAATTTTAGGAATCAAGAAATATTCACATCCAATAAATCCTCTAACACCTAAACCAAATGTTGCACCTGATTTCATTTCAAGTGTGCGGCTTGTTTGTGCCGATTGCAAAAATGAACCATCCGGATTTTGGTAGGTCCAATCTGTTGATGTTGGGTCTGGATTAGTTGCAGTCATAGAATTACCATATTCTGTTTTCTCCTTATGAGTTGCAAACCAAATCATGGCATCGGCACCATAAACTCCTTGTAAACGGGTTTTTCCTCTCCTCATTTCCTTACCAGCTCCAAGAGCGATGTGCATAGAAGAACTTTTTCTTTTGTCTTCAACCACAGGTGCAGCATTAGGAAAAACCGGAGGGGTAACTAAATCCTCGGTCACATTATTTTTATTAGAACTTGAAGTAAAACCAATTCGCACTAAAGCACGAGATGCATCAGTTGCAGAATTAAACTTTTTGCCAATGATGGTTAAATCATTGTTTACAAAGCCAACACCCGGAACATTTGGGTTACCATTCTGGCTAAAAAAATTACCCATATATTGGAATATTGGAGATACATCCATTCCAATTGCCCAATCTCCGGCCTCTGGTAAATAAGGCTCACCTTTCTTAGAAGTAAGTTGCGCAAAAGCACTTGAAACGCCAAATGCTAGAGCTACTAGAAGTACTGTTTTTTTCATTTTGTTTTTTTTTAAGTTTTAGAATTAAATTAATTAATAATCAATTTTATGTTTAACTTATTGCAAGCAAATTTACTATAAGTTATTATTGTCATATTTATGTAACCAAATGTTATTAACTATAAATTGTTGAAATCCTGAAAATAATCATCCGAATTAAAGCTTTAAATTATGAGTTACTACTTTTTTCAATATTTAAAAAGTTCCAATTAAATCGCCCAACAATTTAGTAGTCGTTTTAAGCCGAAAATTATTTTAACCTTACCAATAAATCTATTCACAATAAGGCCAACATCAAATTTCATTTAACTATTTTTGTTTCCGCATGAATGATTTTGTGGTTTCTGCCCGAAAATACCGTCCGGCAACGTTTGATACCGTTGTAGGTCAATCACATATAACCAATACCTTAAAAAATGCCATTCGCAACAAACACCTTGCTCAGGCATTTCTTTTTTGTGGACCTCGTGGGGTTGGTAAAACTACCTGCGCCCGAATTCTGGCTAAAACCATTAATTGTCATAACCATACCGCCTCTATCGAAGCTTGTAATCAATGTGACTCTTGTTTAGCATTTAACGCATCCCAATCTCTAAATATCTATGAATTGGATGCTGCAAGTAATAATTCAGTTGAAGATATACGATCACTGGTGGAGCAAGTTCGTTATGCTCCTCATTCAGGAGAATACAAGATTTATATTATTGACGAGGTTCATATGCTGTCTTCAGGTGCGTTTAATGCGTTCCTAAAAACTTTAGAAGAACCTCCACCCTATGCCATATTTATATTAGCAACTACCGAGAAACATAAAATTATCCCTACCATTTTAAGCAGGTGTCAAATTTTTGACTTTAACCGTATTCAGGTAGATGATATTGCAAAACACCTCGCTTATGTTGCTACTCAAGAACAAGTAAAAGCAGAAACCGATGCATTACACATTATTGCTCAGAAAGCTGATGGGGCTTTGCGTGATGCCTTATCTATCTTCGATCAGATTGTAAGTTTTGCAGGAAATAGTATTACCTATAAAGATGTTATCAATAACCTCAACATCCTCGACTACGAATATTATTTTAGTGTTACAGACGATGTTCGTGAAGGACGTATATCATCTGTGATGTTGACATTTAATGAATTGCTCAATGATGGTTTTGATGGGCATCATTTTATAAACGGACTTGCGTCTCACTTTCGCGATTTATTGGTTTGTCAGGATGAGAGTACATTAAAATTATTGGAAGTAAGCCAAAATATCAAGGAGCGTTATAAAAACCAGGCTAAACAAATTGCACCTCAGCTTTTAATTAGGTTATTAGATATTTGCAGTAAATGTGATATTGGTTATCGATCGGCACGTAACCAACGACTTCATATAGAATTGACACTTATTAAAATGTGTTCCATTAATTCTGCCGTGCCTGAAAAAAAAACTCCTGACGTAATTGAGCTAACTTCCTTTTCAAAATCTGATAGCACTGCAGTTCCAAACATACCGAGTGTAAAACCTGTTCAACCAATTAGTTCTCAACCACTAGTTGAAAAACCGGTTGCTACCGTTAAAACTCCAGAAGTTATTGAAAAAGTAAAAACTGTTTTGCCATATGGCGATAAAAATACCATTCCGAAAACTGTTTCAATTAGTGCAGCACTAAGTGGGAAAACATCCGTTTTAAAAGACAGCATGGTTAGCGAGCCCGTAAATACATTAACAGAAGAAGTGACGCAGGAAAAACTTTTACAAGTTTGGGATACTTATGCCAACCAACAAAAGTCTGCCGGTAAATATCAACTATACAGCACCCTCACTTTTCGCAAACCAGTATTAATCGAAAGCAATTATATTGAATTAGAAATTCAGAACGAATCGCAAGAACATTTACTGATAGAAGAGCGTCAGGAATTAATTGATTTTTTAAGAACCCAACTTAAAAACTACAAATTGCAATTGAGATCAAAAATTCAAGAAAATGGACAAAGTGAAGATACAGTCTATACCAATAAAGAAAAATACCAGAAAATGGTTGAAAAAAATCCCGACCTCGAAGAATTAAGAAAACAATTGGGCTTTGAATTAGAATTATAACACGTATTAAATTAAAAAAAATATATATTTTACATCATGAACGGCAACAAAATAACAAACGTAAACGGCAAATTAATTGTACCTAACGACCCTATCATTCCATTTATTGAAGGAGATGGAACAGGTCGAGATATTTGGGCTGCATCAGTAAGAGTGCTGGATGCTGCAGTAGAAAAAGCATATAATGGGAAAAAGAAAATAGTTTGGAAAGAAGTACT
The DNA here is from genome assembly GCA_031409815.1 of Bacteroidota bacterium. Taxonomy (GTDB): domain Bacteria; phylum Bacteroidota; class Bacteroidia; order AKYH767-A; family OLB10; genus JANLUX01. The sequence continues at coordinate 15,988 of JANNXV010000173.1, read as the reverse complement.
TGCTGGCGAAAAAGCATTTAACAAAACTGGCAACTGGTTACCGGATGAAACAATAGATGCATTTAAAGAATATTTGGTAGGAATTAAAGGTCCGCTTACCACGCCAGTAGGTGGAGGAATTCGCTCCTTAAATGTTGCATTACGACAAATGCTCGACTTATATGTATGCTTACGACCAGTGCGTTGGTTTGAAGGAGTTCCATCACCAGTTAAAAATCCTGGAGCTGTTGACATGACCATCTTCCGTGAAAACACTGAAGATATTTATGCGGGAATTGAATTTGCTGCCGGCACACCCGAATCACAAAAAATATTGGATTTCTTAGCCAAAGAATTTCCAAAAGAATTTAATAAAATTCGTTTTAACACCGTTGATAAAGCAGCTGAGTTTTGGAAAATGGTAGGTACACCTAACATTGATAACTCGGTTAAAGTTGGTGTAGGTATTAAACCTGTAAGCTGGAGCGGAAGTGTTCGATTAATACACAGTGCTATTTCATTTGCTATTTTACATAAACGCAAAAGTGTTACACTGGTTCACAAAGGTAACATTATGAAATATACAGAAGGCGCTTTCCGTGACTGGGGATATCAAACTGCAGAAACTTATTTTGCTGATAAAGTTTACACCTGGAATCAATGGGAAAAAACAAAAAAAGAAAAAGGCGAACCCGCTGCTTATGAGGAACAAAAAGCAGCTTTAGCATCAGGTAAAATATTAATTAAAGATGCCATAGCAGATATTACACTTCAACAAATTTTAACACGCCCTGAAGATTTCGATGTCATTGCAACTTTAAACTTAAACGGAGATTATTTAAGTGATGCACTAGCTGCTCAAGTAGGCGGAATTGGAATTGCTCCGGGAGCCAACATCAATTACATTACAGGTCATGCTATTTTTGAAGCAACTCATGGTACTGCACCCAAGTATGCCGATCAGGATAAAGTAAACCCAGGCTCCGTAATTCTTTCAGGCGCTATGATGCTTGAACATTTAGGCTGGATGGAAGCTGCGGATTTAATTTATAAAGGGATGGAAAGCAGCATTGCTGTCAAACGTGTTACTTATGATTTTCATCGCCAGATGGATGGAGCCACATTGTTAAAATGCTCTGAATTTGGAGATGAAATAATTAAGAATATGGTTATGACAACTGTATAATATTAAAATTTGAGTCATGAATCTTGGGTACACAGCTATTTCAAGATTCATAACTTATTACATATAAATTAAAAAACAAGTGCCACTACTTGGTAGTATCATAAAAAAGGGAATTGAACTTCGGCAAATGTTAAAAGCCGAAGAAAAAGAACCTATCTATTATCAAAAAAAGGTTTTAAAAAAACTTTTACGTAAAGCGCAGTTCACACTTTTTGGTCAAACTTATCATTTCACCACCATTGTTAATAGCAGCAATTTTTTAAACAAGTTTAAGGTAACAGTTCCGTTACACGACTACAATTCCATTTTTGCAAAATGGTGGAATAAATGTTTGCATAATGAGATCAATGTATGCTGGCCTGGTCAGGTAAATTACTTTGCACTTAGCTCAGGTACTTCCGGCAGCAGTAGCAAGCACATACCCGTAACACGTGATATGGTAAAAGCCATTCAACGCACTAGTCTTCGTCAGTTGGTGTCGCTAGCTGATTATGATTTGCATCAGTCGTTTTTTCAGAAAGGAATATTAGCTCTTGGTGGTAGCACTCACCTGCATCAGCATGGTTCTTACTTTGAAGGAGATTTGAGCGGCATAACTACAAGCAAGCTTCCATTTTGGTTTCAACATTTTTATAAACCCGGAAAAAAGATTTCGAAAGAGAAAGACTGGAACACCAAACTGGATGAAATAGTTGATAATGCTCCTAATTGGGATATTGGAATGGTGGTGGGTGTGCCTGCCTGGTGCCAATTGTTAATCGAGAAAATAATTGATCGTTATAAATTAAATAACATACACGAACTGTGGCCCAACTTCAGTATTTATGTACATGGCGGAGTATCGTTTGAACCTTACCGAAAAAGTTTTGAAGCACTACTTGGTAAACCAGTAGATTATCTTGAAACCTACCTTGCCTCTGAGGGTTTTATTGCCTATCAGCATGAAAAAGGCAACAAGTCAATGAAGTTGAATTTGAACAATGGAATATTTTTTGAATTTGTCCCCTTCAATAATAACTGTTTTGATAATGATGGTGAGATAATAGGGAAACCGAAAACCTTATTGGTGGATGAAGTACGTGAAGGCGAAGACTATGCAATTCTGCTGAGTACCTGTGCTGGTGCGTGGCGCTATTTGATTGGCGATGTGGTTCGTTTTACCAATGTAAAAAAAGCAGAAATTATTATTACAGGCCGCACAAGGCATTATCTTAGTTTATGTGGCGAACATCTTTCGGTTGACAATATGAACAAGGCAATTGAAATGACAGCTGATGAATTAGACATCCGCATCAACGAATTTACGGTTTCCGGAATAAGACATGGAACCTTGTTTGCGCACAAATGGTACATTGCATGCGATGATAAAGTTGTCACAGAAAAATTGCGAATCAGTATTGATGAGAAACTAAAAATACTTAATGACGACTATCGGGTTGAAAGAGGTTCAGCTTTAAAAGATGTGATTGTTGAAGTTATACCACATCGCGTTTTTTTACAATGGATGGAAAAAAACGGTAAAATAGGTGCACAGAATAAATTTCCCCGCGTGATGAAGAAAAAACAATTTGACGAGTGGGAGAGTTACGTTAAGAGCAGTAAGGTGTAGCAAAAATCAATTTATCACTCACCAATAAAAACCTCCCATAAATCAGAATGAAGTAAAAGCTTACGCTTTTACCTGTGCAAATTCTTTCATCACACTGGTAAGCACTTTTACACTTTCTAATGGTAAAGCATTGTACATTGATGCTCGGAAACCGCCAACAGAACGATGACCTTTAATTCCTACTATTCCGGCTTCTTTAGTCATCTTCATAAACTCTTCTTCTAATTCCGGATTCTTTAACAGGAAACAAGCATTCATTGGAGAGCGGTCTTCAACAGCGCATGCTCCAGTAAACATTGGGTTGCTATCGATCTCACCATAAAACATATCGAATTTTTGTTTGTTTATTTTTTCCATTGCTGGCACACCACCAATAGACTGTAACCATTCCAACACATACATGCAAACTAAAATAGCAATTACAGGAGGAGTATTATAAAGTGAATCGTTGTCGAGATGTGTTTTGTAATTCATCATGGTTGGCATTACCCGATCCGTTTTTCCAACTGTATCTTTTTTTACAATTACCAAAGTAACACCTGAAGGCCCCATATTTTTTTGTGCACCTGCATAAATCATATCAAACTTCGATACATCAACTGGTCTTGAAAAAATATCACTACTCATATCGCAAATAACCGGAATAGGAGATGTTGGAAATGATTTTATTTGTGTGCCATGAATGGTTTCATTAGAACAGACATGAAAATAATCACAATCGGTCGGGATAGTAAAACCTTTCGGCATGTAGGAATAATTTTTATCCTTTGATGAAGCAAGAACATTTACTTCACCAAACATTTTTGCTTCCTTAATTGCTTTGTTGCTCCAGGCACCCTGATCAATATAAGCCGCTTTTGTTTTTAAAAAATTAAGCGGAACCATCGCAAACTGGGTGCTTGCACCACCTTGCACAAATAATACTTCGTGCGTATCAGGTACCCCAAGCAATTCTTTTACTAACGACTTTGCCTTTTGCAATACCGCTTCAAAATCTTTGCTGCGATGGCTAATCTCCATCACACCCATGCCTATTCCATTAAAATCAATAAGGGCATCCTGTGTTTTTTTTAATGCTATTTCTGGAAGAATACCTGGACCTGCTCCGAAGTTGTGCTTTTTCATGTTTTATTAAATTGAATGTTAGAATTTGATTTTTTAATATGGCTGTAAAAGTAATATATGTCAGTATAACTTCTAAATTAATAGTTAAATATTACGAATCACCTTCTGTTGTTATTGCCTTTTTGTTACCCTAAACTTCTTCTCTAACTGCACATTCTTCGGCTTATCTTCTTTTGTATTTCTTGGTTGCACATTCTTTTGGATCACCCAAAATCCTTTATCAAATTTTAATGCATCATAACTCATATCTGGACCATACAAACTAAACATATTCTTTGCTTCCGGCCTGGGATCAGAAGGAGAAAGATGGTCATAAACAATCCATTCTTCCTTTTCATCATACTTAAGCGACATTGTTGCTTGGGCATTATACTCAAATACAACTCTGGTTTTAGCCTTACCTCCAGTTTTGAAAACTGGTGACCCAAACTGAATTTTCTCTTTGTTAAAGGTAATTATATCGATAACTTTTCGGGTACTTTGCAAATCTTTGCCTTGCCAACCCAACAGCGTGTAATATTCCTTCTTTTTATATTTATGATAGAGCAATTTGTAATACAATGCACCATACCAGTTATCAGTAACCAATTTCATCATTTCAGCAGAATCATTGGGCCATTTTTTTTCGCTAAGAGCAATGGTCTGAACTAGTTTTGTCTTTTTGTTGTAAACCTGAATAAATCCGAAATAACGAAACTCGTTCCCTCGCTGCAAAGGAAGTATCCAATTATAGATGCGTAGTTTTTTATCGGAAGATCGAAGTACTGCAAGTGTTTTTATACTATCAAATGAAAAGCTAAACGAATTACTATTCTGTAAAACCGAATCAAGCACAGAATAGAACTTTGCATTAAAACTAAATCTCACACTATCGTTACTCCCTCTTAAAATGCTATCACCGGCTTGCTTAAGTTGCTTAATCACCAATGAATCTAAGTTTAGTTTAGATTGGGCATTTAAAAAAAGAGGGGAAATTAATAAAAGAGAAAACCAAATAAGTACTATTGTTTTTTTCATTTTACCTAAAACGCAAATCTAATGGAGAAAATTACTACTTAAATTTCTTTCAAAACAATACAAGCTCTATTTCAGCAGTTTGATCATAAAACCCTTAACCAAAACAAAAGCGCAAAGGAAAACCCTTGCGCTTTTTTATATTGTAGCTATTAATTCAAAAAACTAAACGTGCATTTTTTCCTTTTTACCCGTTAATGTTTCTTTGCTTTCGCGATAATTTTCATCATCCACACAACAGTCAACCGGACAAACAGCTGCACATTGTGGTTCATCATGAAAGCCTACACATTCGGTGCATTTATCAGAAACGATGTAATAGGTATCCATCGAATTTGGTGTTTGTGGTGCATCGGCATCAATAGCAGTTCCATCCAACTTATTAAACATTCCTTTAACACTAGTACCATCGGAAAACCTCCATTCGGCTCCACCTTCATAAATTGCGTTGTTAGGGCATTCTGGTTCACAGGCCCCGCAGTTAATACATTCGTCAGTTATTTTAATTGCCATAATTCAGTATTGTTAATTGTTAATTTTGACGTCTCTTTAAACACAAATATAGTTCGAATAGTTACGAACGCCAAAAATATACTTTCTAAATGAAATTACAAGAACGGATAAACGCATTTGCTCAATTAGGTACTTTTATTACAAGCGAGTTAAACAATCCTAAAGCCAATGAAAAGATTCAAATTAGTATTGCGAATGCACAACAGAAAAATCAATGGTTTACTCCTTCATCAATAGCATTTGCATTAAAAAGCATTGCCAATTCACTCACAAAAACAGAACTTTCTAATTGGACGGTGCAGTATGAGAATGAACTAGCTAAAGAACATAAGCCTAAAAAAATTGGAGTAATCATGGCAGGAAATATTCCATTAGTTGGCTTTCATGATGCGCTTTGCGTTTTAATGTCAGGCAATCATCTTAAGGCTAAACTTTCTAAAGATGATGCTGTATTACTCCCTTATTTATTTAATGAACTTGTTAGGATTGAGCCTTCTTTTATTGAACAAATAGAATTTGTTGAACGATTAGAAAATCCAGATGCCGTTATTGCCACCGGAAGCAATAATTCTGCTCGTTATTTTGATTATTATTTCGGGAAATACCCTCACATTATTCGCAAAAACAGAAATTCAGCTGCGATTATTACAGGTGATGAAAACGAGAAGGATATACTTAAATTAGGTGAGGATGTATTTACCTATTTTGGTTTAGGTTGCCGAAATGTGTCAAAACTATATGTACCGTTCGGATATGATTTCGGAATGTTTTTTCGAGTTTTGGAATCTTTTTCAGAGGTGATGAACCACAATAAATACATGAATAATTATGATTACAATCATGCAGTCTATTTGTTAAATCTGGAGCCCTTTGTTACCAACAATTTTTTAATTCTTAGAGAACACAATCAACTGGCCACACCGGCAAGTGTTATCAATTATGAGTATTACAGTAACATTTCAGAACTATCTTCCAAAATAAAAATTATTGAAAACGAGCTTCAGTGTTTAGCTGTTGCCGGAAAACCTTGGGATAGCATTGGCATTAGAACAATTACTTTTGGAACCACACAAACACCTTCACTTACAGAGTATGCTGACAATGTTGACACGATGAAGTTTTTACTCTCTTTATAGTAAAAGGCACCTGAAAAATATCACATATTTAATATTAAATCAATACTGAACTCATTTTTCCTATTTTCGCCCTAACGAAAAATCAAAAATCATGGCTATTACAACCATTTCTAAAAAATCAAAAGCTTCCAAACAAGCAGCTTCTCAAAAGGAAAAACTTATCTACATTATAGAGGATAATGCGCTGCAAAGTGAAATTCTAAAGGACTACCTTGAGGAAAAAACTCACGGTTATGAAATTAAAGTTTTTCCAACTGGCGAAAAATGTTTTGCCTCAATAGGATCACATAAACCTTCCATCGCTTTTATCGATTTTAATCTGAATTCAAAGGTAAAAACTGCTATGGATGGCTTAAAAGTGATGAAAAAATTGAAAACATTATCACCCGGTTGTGAGTGCGTAGTAATTTCGGAAAAGAACAAAGTTGAAGCAGTTCAAACGGCTTTAAGCTCTCAAAAATTCAATTTCATTAAAAAAGGAGATAGTATGTTAAGTCAGCTTTCATCAGTGGTAAAGGATGTTACCAACCCTTTTGAGGCCATGATACAGCGATTTGATGTAGCCGCCCAGATTTTGGGACTCGAGCCAGATGTTTATGATATTATGAAAAGTCCATCCAAACTGATTGAGGTTAACCTACCAATCAAAATGGACAATGGTCAAATACATGTTTTTGAAGGATATCGTGTAATACACAGTACCGCATTAGGACCCAGTAAAGGTGGTATCAGATATTCAACAGCAGTTGATGCAGATGAAGTTAAAGCACTTGCTGCGTGGATGACATGGAAATGTGCTGTTGCTGATATTCCTTATGGAGGAGCAAAAGGTGGAATTAATTGCGAGCCTTCAAAAATGAGTGTTGGAGAATTAGAAAGATTAACTCGCGCCTACACGGCAGCCATGTCAGATATTTTTGGTGTTGATAAAGACATACCAGCACCTGATATGAATACCGGGCCTCGGGAAATGGCTTGGATTGTTGATGAATTCAGTAAATTGAAAGGTGGCTTTACTCCCGGTATTGTAACCGGCAAGCCTTTATTCTTAGGAGGTTCGTTGGGAAGAGTTGAAGCAACCGGAAGAGGTGTGATGACCTCGGCATTGGAAGCAATGGTGAAAATGAAAATGAAACCAGAAAAATGTAAAGCCGCAGTTCAGGGTTTTGGAAATGTGGGTTCCATTTCAGCAAAGCATTTTGCAGCACAAGGAATTAAAGTAGTTGGAATCTCAGATCATACAGGCGCATTTTATAACTCAAAAGGTTTTGACATTGTTAAGGCAATGGCTTTCCGTGATGCGAACAAAGGCGTGTTACAAGGTTTTAAAGGTGGCGATTTAATTTCGAATGAAGAACTGCTTGAATTAAGTGTTGAGGTGCTTGCACCATGCGCTACCGAGAATCAAATTACCGCAGCAAATGCTAATCGAATTAAAGCAAAACTAATTGTAGAAGGAGCTAATGGACCAAGTACTGCTGGTGCTGATGAGATATTACATAACAAAGGAGTAATATTAATTCCAGACATTCTTGCAAATGGTGGTGGTGTTACCGTTTCTTATTTCGAATGGGTTCAAAACAGAACCGGTTATTATTATTCAGAAGAAGAAATAAATAAGCGCGCTGACCGCTGGATGAAAAAAGCATTTGAAAATGTTTGGAAAGTATCTCAAAAGCATAAAGTAAGTATGCGTATTGCTGCTTATGTTTTCGCACTTGAAAAAGTGGCTACTGCAATACGTTCACGAGGCGCATTCTAAATAGACATTTATAAGGGTAAAAGCAAAATGCTTTTACCCTTTCTCAATTTAATTAAATACCCAATGACAATTCACCGTGAAGGCTATACCATCTTAACTGTTACAGCATTAATTATTCTGTTTATTAACCTGGTTTCTTATTATTTTTTTGGTGACAACACAGCTGTTTTAGGAGTAGTGCTCACTCTTTCAGCACTGTTTTTTGTTTTAGTACTGCAATTCTTTCGTCATCCTTCAAGAGAACAAACATCTAATGAGAAATTAGTGATTGCTCCTTGTGATGGAAAAGTGGTAGTGATAGAGAATACAGAAGAGAAAGAATATTTTAAGGACAATCGTATTCAGATTAGTATTTTTATGTCACCATTAAATGTACATGTTAACTGGTAACCTATATCGGGCAAAGTTTCCTATTTAAGATATCATGAAGGCAAATACTTAGTTGCTTGGCATCCAAAAGCAAGCACCGAAAACGAACGCACTTCTATCGTAATTGAAAAGGATAACAAGATTGCAATACTGGTACGTCAAATTGCCGGTGCAGTAGCCAAACGAATAGTATACTATCCACGCGAAGGTGATATGGTTAGACAAGGAGCTGAACTGGGTTTTATTAAATTCGGATCAAGAGTTGACCTTTTTCTTCCTGCAGGAACTAAAGTAAGCACCACCATAGGTCAGAAAACAGTAGGTGGTGTAACTGTATTAGCTGAATTAGCATAAATTAATATTTCTACATTACTACTCTTTTAGTTTGTTGACCTTTGTTGTTTCTTCGTTAATGCAACGGGATTAGAAACCATAATTTTTTCTGGTTACAATTAAAATCCTTATAAAATCAAGTGCCGTTTTAGGAGCCAGGTTTCTTTAGCAAAAAACATTTATTTCCATTCTTTTAATAGCATATTAATTACACATCGCGAAAAAATATTGCTGTCTGGAAATTCATTATTAGTAAACATCTTATGCTGTGTATCAACAAAATTGTTTTGGTAAAGCCTATTGATATCCAGCAAAACCTTATTGCGCTTATCCTTTTGTGATAACAAGAGTTCTTTAAGATCTATAGTTGAATAAAATTGTAACGAATCTGCGAGCGTTCTAATATCCAATCGATCCAAATCACCGTCAGCCGATTTAATATAATCTACCATATCCCAACTTTGCTGCGTATTTTGAAATCGTGGTGACAATTTGTACCAAACCCGCTGATAATAGTTAGGCAGTCCAGAAAGATACAATGCAGAATCAAGATCATTTAATCTACGATAATTTATTTTTCCAGAAGGGCCGTAATAAAAATAGGTTTGGTTTAATTCTCTGTTTAAATTTAATAACGAATTAAAATTCATCGTCAAATCTGTTACCATTTCACTCTTACCAATCACTATTTCACTTTGTATGCCATTGGTAATTTCTGCAATTCTCTTCCAGCCAGACATTGCCTGCGATTTGCCATTACCTTTACTTAAAACAAATAATGAATTCACAATTATCTTACGTTTTACTAACTTCTCACCTGTTCCTTCCAAATCAACGCCTCGAATAGAAGCCATTCCATTCCCTACAATAAAAATGATTTTAACATTGTTCTTCTCCTTACCCCAGTTAATATTATCCATGGCGGTATTGAGGGCAGCATTTACATATTGATCGCCTTGTTCAATGGACGGCTTAAGTTTATAAAGTTCATATGCTAACGAATCAAAATCGTTGGTTAGATAAGACAACACTTTTACATAGGCATTATCTTTTCCAAAACTTGGTCGCGAAAATCCGACAATACCTATTCGTAAACCAGGTGTTGGTTCCATTTTATGGGCTTGGTTAACTATCGTCCACAATTGCTCTCGCACATCATTGATTAATCCGTTGGTGCTGCCACTTAAGTCTAAACAAAACACGATATCCAATGGTCGATTTCTACTACCGATATTATTGCCATTGTTATTACTGGCATTAACTCCATCACAAAAAACAAAAATCAGTACAAAAAATAAATATCTCTTAAAAAACATGGTTTCGATTTTGGCAGTTAATAGAATGAATTAAGTAGTAGTTTTTGATATACTTTTCAAAAACAATTCTGTTTCAGCTTTTAGATTATTCAATGCAAGTGGAATATTCCATTTTGATTTGTCACGTTTCTCCACATAGTTTGAGATACTTCTCATTTGAACAGATGCTAACTGATAAAAGTTGCAAGCATATAAAAATGCAGCTCCTTCCATTGTCTCAACTTCAGCTGTAATGCGATTTCTAAACTGTTGAATAGAACGGTCATTACCATGGACAGTGTTAATGGTTATTCCTTCAACACATTTTAGGTGACCAAGTTGATGCTGATAAATAGAATTAGCATAAAGCTTTCCTTTCGTGAAAGGGAACGTGTTTTCATCTTCTAATTTTAATTTAAAAACATCAAGAAATTTCTCATCGTCCTCGGCTCCTAAATCGCCAAACGAATCTACACTCACTTGCACTACATCACCATAACTCAAATCAGACTTTAATGCACCGGCAAGACCAATATTAATGGCAAGATCATATTTGTTATTCTGCAAATGACGGCCTAAATAAAATGCTGTGAGCACCATTCCAACTCCGGTTACCAACACATCTATTTGATGACCTAAAAACATAAAAACAGAAGACTTACTCTGCTCCCCTTTTAAAAAATCAAATGGCAAAAAAGAAACTTCAGGAATGGTTGCACTTACTATCAGAATTCGCATAACAGCACACAAAACTACCAAATAGCAATATGAAATCAGCGAAAAAGCAAAATAGATTACCTTTGCCAATTCATAAAACCGAATAAAAAAATGGTATTTATTACTCGTAGAGAAAAATTTAATGCAGCGCATAAACTTTTCAAACCCGAATGGAATGATGAAAAAAATTTATCCGTTTTCGGAAAATGCAGTAACCCAAATTGGCATGGCCATAATTACGAGTTATTTGTTACCGTTAAAGGAAATCCACATACTGACACAGGTTTTGTAATTGATCTTAAGAAATTAAGTGAAATAATTAATGATAGAGTAATTACTCCATTGGATCACCGTAATATCAACCTTGATGTGGATTTTATGAAAGACAAAATGGCCTCCACCGAAATTTTAGCAATAGCAATTTGGGAACAGTTACAGCCAACAATATCACAGCATGGGGGTGAATTGCACGCTATCCGTTTACACGAAACAGAAAATAATTATGTTGAATATTTTGGTGACAAATAATTAATCTTAAAATCAATTGAAGAAAAAAACATCAATGCTTGTGGAAAACGAAATGGACGGCTATGAAAAAATTGACAAGTACAATTTTAAACTGGTCGATAGCATTTCAAAAAAATACAAACTAATTCTAGGTGAGTTGGGAGAAAATCCTGAGCGTGAAGGTTTACTAAAAACACCTGAACGTGTTGCAAAATCGTTGCAGTTTTTAACACATGGTTATAATCTGGATCCAAATGCTATTTTAAACTCAGCCAAGTTTCGTGAAGATTACAAACAAATGGTAATTGTAAAGGATATTGAAATTTATTCTTTGTGCGAACATCATTTGCTCCCGTTCTTTGGCAAAGCCCATGTTGCCTATATTCCAAATAACTACATAGTTGGATTAAGTAAAATACCCCGTATTGTTGATGCTTTTGCCCGTAGATTGCAAGTGCAGGAGCGTTTGACTACTGAGATTCGCGATTGCATACAAGAAACACTTAATCCGCTTGGAGTGGCAGTAGTTATCGAAGCTTCACACCTTTGTATGCAAATGCGTGGCATTCAAAAACAAAATTCAGTGACTACTACCTCTGCTTTTACAGGTGAGTTCGAAAAGGAAAGCACCAGAAGCGAGTTTATTAAATTGATTCAAGGAAAATATCATTGAATTCATATTAGTTAACTATAAATCCATATTTAAAAAAAACCATTAACATAAAACAATTTACCAATTATGAAAGCATACGTCTTCCCAGGTCAGGGATCTCAATTTGTTGGAATGGGCAAAGAGTTATTTGACCATTCTCCATTAGCCAAAGAGTTATTCGAAAAAGCTAACAGCATTATTGGCTTCAACATTTCTGATTTAATGTTTGCCGGAACAGATGAAGATCTTAAACAAACAAGAGTGACCCAACCGGCTATTTTTATTCATTCGGTTGTTCAGGCCTTAACATCAGGCGATGGCTTTAAACCTGAGATGACTGCCGGACATTCTCTGGGTGAGTTTTCGGCACTGGTAGCAAATGGCGCTTTGAGTTTTGAAGATGCCTTGCGTTTGGTTATCGAACGTGCCAATGCTATGCAGGTGGCATGCGAAATGCAGCCAGGCACTATGGCTGCAGTGTTGGGATTAGATGATGCAAGAGTAGAAGAAATTTGCGCAGCCATTGATAAAATAGTTGTTCCGGCTAATTATAATTGCCCGGGTCAGCTGGTTATTTCAGGCTCTGTTGAAGGTGTAAAAGAAGCATGCGAAAAACTTACAGCCGCAGGTGCTAAAAGAGCTTTGATGTTGAATGTTGGCGGAGCATTTCACTCACCATTGATGGAACCTGCTCGCGAACGACTGGCGGCTGCTATTGAGCGCACCAAATTCAACACACCAATTTGTGCAGTGTATCAAAATGCCACTGCAACTCCGCACATTCATCCTGATGAAATTAAGAAAAACCTTATAGCACAATTAACTGCCCCCGTTAGATGGACACAATCTGTTGAACGAATGATTTCAGATGGTGCTACATCATTTACCGAAATGGGGCCAGGAAAAGTTTTGCAGGGCCTAGTAAAAAAAATAAATAGAGAAGCGGTTATTGTTTAATTCAGTATCACTACAATTTGAAGCAGCACTATTATTATTTATAAAAAACAAATAACTGAATTTTAACTTTAACCATGAATCTTAATACACTTAATGCCATTTCACCTATTGACGGACGCTACCGTAAAACTTGCGAAGAATTAGCATTGTATTTTAGCGAAGAGGCTTTAATGCGTTACCGCGTTATGGTAGAAGTCGAATATTTTATTGAACTCTGCAAATTACCACTGCCTCAATTACAAGAAGTATCTCCTGAAATATTTCCTAAATTACAACAACTATATCACAATTTTACGCATGAGGATGCCCTTAAAATAAAAGCTATTGAGGCTGTTACCAACCATGATGTAAAAGCAATCGAGTATTTTATTAAGGAACAATTTGACAGACTGGATCTGCATCAATATTCGGAGTTTGTGCATTTCGGTCTTACATCTCAGGATATTAACAATACAGCTATACCGCTATCACTTAAAGAATCGGTGAATCAAATTTATTTGCCGATTATAAAAGCGGTGTGTGATAAATTATCGCAACTGAGTCACGATTGGATTGGCATACCAATGCTTGCTCGTACACATGGACAGCCTGCATCTCCCACTTTATTAGGTAAAGAAATATATGTGTTTCATCACCGGATAATTACACAATTGGAATTATTGCAGCAAGTAACCTACTCTGCCAAATTTGGCGGGGCTACCGGAAATTTTAATGCACACCATGTGGCCTATCCTGATATCGACTGGATGGATTTTTCTGACCGCTTTATTGCTCGTCTCGGACTTACCCGAAATGCATACACTACCCAGATTGAACATTACGATAATATGGCCGCTATGTTCGACACCATCAAACGTATCAACACTATATTAATTGATTTGTGTCGTGATTGCTGGACCTATATCTCGATGGGATATTTTACACAAAAGGTGATTGCTAATGAAGTAGGTTCTTCAGCCATGCCACATAAAGTAAATCCTATCGATTTTGAAAATGCCGAAGGCAATTTAGGAATGGCAAATGCTTTGTTGGAACACCTGTCGGCCAAACTACCCATCTCGCGTTTGCAACGCGACCTTACCGATAGCACTGTGTTGCGCAATATTGGTGTTCCGTTTGCACATACATTAATTGCCTCTAAAGCATTGCTTAAAGGATTGGGTAAAGTAACTGCGAACCAAGTAGCTTTGGCTGAAGACCTTGAGAATAACTGGGCAGTTGTGGCAGAAGCAATACAAACAGTTTTACGCAAAGAAGGTTATCCAAATCCATATGAACAGCTAAAGCAACTAACCCGCACAGGCAATAAAATTAACCGCGAATCAATTCAGGCTTTCATTAAATCGTTGGATGTAAATGTGGAAACAAAGGAACAACTCCTAAACATTACTCCGGCAAATTACACCGGAATTTGGAAAGCCTTTTGAAGCAATTAAAATTTAACAGCAATTTATTAAAAAAAATTATCTGTTTGAAAATGGCACCAATTAAATTACACCCAGCCGTTTGCCAGCACATCTGCAATATGCATTACCTTTAATGGCTTATTTGCTTTTGCTAAAACGCCATTCAAGTGCATTAGGCAATTCATATCTGTACTGATAATTAATTCTGCGTTAGTCTTTTCTGCACTCCGGATTTTTTCATCCGCTAATCCAACAGCCAGCTTCTCGAACTTGTAAGCCATATTACCACCAAAACCACAACAAGCTTCGGCCCTATCCATTTCAACCAGGTTTAAACCTTTTACTTTACTTAATAATAAACGAGGAGCCGTTTTACTTTTTAAATCATTTAGTGCGTTGCATGAATCGTGAAAAGTAGCCGTTGCATTTAGCGAAGCTCCAACATCGGTTACATGCAAAACATTTACCAGAAAATCAGAAAACTCAAATATGTTTTTTTGCACCAGTTTATATTCATTGTGCAATGCAGTGTTATGAAACAACTCTGCATAATTATTTTTTACCATCGAAACACATGAAGCTGCAGGAGCTACAATGTATCGCTCGTCTTGAAATTCATGAATCAGTTTCTCACCCACTTCCTTGCAATGATCCCAATACCCATTATCAAATGCAGGTTTACCACAACAGGTTTGCTCAGTATTATAATTTACACCACACCCAAGCCGCTCTAACACTTTAACCATGCTATTGGCTACCTCAGGATAAAACTGATCTATATAACAAGGAATAAAAATATCTACTATCACAATTTTTAAATACTGATTTTGTTACTATTTAATTTTTAGCACCTAACATAACCTCTCTTTAAGTCACTTTCATCTTTGCGGGTATAACAGATTTCATTCGGCCGAGCAAAAATAATCCAATTATAAAAAACGAAGCCAGCACAATAATAGAGTTGCGCATACTACCTGTTATTTCGTTAATCATTCCAAATGCAAGCGTTCCTAAAACAGTGCCTACCTTATCGCACACATCATAAAAACTAAAATAGGAAGCATGATCAATTGTTTCGGGCAACAGCTTTGAATAAGTGGATCGTGAAAGAGATTGCACACCTCCCATAACTAAACCAACAACCGCAGCTATTCCGATAAACATATTTTGTTCGTTGACACCAAATCGTTTATCGCAAAACCAGGCAGCCAAACAAATCAAAATCCAAATGCTGATGATATAGGATAGTGTTCTGATATTACCTCTTAATCGTGACAATGTTGAAAATAAATAGGCCCCACCTATTGCTACAAATTGTATGATTAAAATAACCATGATTAGAACCGATGAATCCAACTTTAATTCGCTTGCGCCAAACAATGCGGCAACATACATTACAGTTTGTGTTCCCATATTGTAAAAGAAAAA
>JANNXV010000172.1:0-6728 GCA_031409815.1 Bacteroidota bacterium | reverse complement strand
CACAAAGACCATGGAACATTCAATACCCCTCATGATGACCATCGATGAAACGTTTGACATTGGGGTTGATACCCGCACGGGGGTGGACGACAGCTATGAATTGCCGTTCGCGTTTACCGGCACGATAGACCAGTTGACCTTCAAGCTGGGCCCTGAACAGATGACGGCAAGCGCGCAGGCTGCCAAGGCTGCAGCCGTAGCCAAAGCAACTGACTAGCGTAGTGCATTAATGAAAAGACTGCTAACCGTTACTGCTTTGCTGGAATTGGCTAAAGAAGAACTTACCCATTTTCAAATGGTGCATCAAAAATTAATTGATAGAGGTTTTGTATTAGGTAAAGAAAGAAAAGACGAATATGTAAATTTACTCTATGACTTTATGCGCAAAGGTGGCTCTCGCCACGATCAGTTGATTGACCGCTTACTTTTTGCAGCTATGATTGAAGCCCGCAGTTGTGAGCGTTTTCGGGTTCTTTCAGAAAATATTAAGGATGCAGATCTTGCTGCTTTTTATCGCGAACTAATGATTAGTGAAGCCAACCATTATACTTTGTTTATTGGCTTTGCCAATCAATATGCCGATGGTGTGGATGTGGATGCACGCTGGCAGCAATGGCTCGAATTCGAAGGAAAAATTATCAGTCAGTTTGGAGTAAAAGAAACCATTCACGGATAACTTGACAATTGCGAAAAAACAAAGAATGGTTTCTATACCCAAACAAATAAGCATTTTAATTGCCAAAGAAATAAGGCTGGAGTGGAAACACAAGTTCAGTTTTTCGGGGGTTTTGCTTTATACACTGAGCACCATTTACATCTGTTACCTCAGCTTTAAGCACATTATTGACCCAGCCACCTGGAATGCCTTGTTTTGGATTGTAATGCTTTTTGCTGCCACCAATGCCGTGGCAAAAAGCTTTATGCAAGAAACGCGCGGACAACAATTATTCTACTACACATTGCTCGATCCGCGTGCAGTAATTATTTCAAAGTCGATTTATAATATGCTGTTGCTCACGGTACTTTCAACAGTTAATTACATTACTTATTCAGTGTTGTTGGGCAATGCAGTTCAATCACAAATTGTATTTTGGGGTTGCATGCTTTTGGGTAGTTTTGGTTTGTCGATTGTGCTCACACTTGTTTCGGCTATTGTGAGCCGTGCTAATAATAGTGCTGCATTGATGGCTGTGTTAGGCTTTCCTATTCTTATTCCATTACTTATTACAATACTTAAATGTTCGCGAAATGCCATTGATGGATTAGACTGGTATGTGATACAACCCTATTTTATTGCACTAATCGCCTTAGATGTAATGATACTTACTCTCTCCTACCTCCTATTTCCATACCTTTGGCGCGATTAAAAAAATACCCGTTTGAAGAGCAAAATATTTAGAGCAATCTGGTGGAAAGCATTAGCCATTATTCTGGTATTTTATACCATTGTAATGGGCTTTTTGGGTACCGTACCTGCCATGCCAATTCTTAACGAAACCATTCGTAATTTATATTTCCATGTAACCATGTGGTTTGCCATGATGATTATGATGCTAACTGGCATGGTGCAAAGCATACTGTTTTTGAGCCGCAACGATTTGTATAAAGACTTGCTGGCAGAAGAATGCGCGCGCGTTGGAATGATGTTTGGCACTGCTGGTTTATTAACCGGAATGATTTGGGCTAACTTTACTTGGGGAGCACCCTGGGTTAACGATCCACAGTTAAATGGTGCAGCGGCCACTATGTTGGTTTATGCTGCCTATTTTATTTTACGCAATGCTGTTAATGATGATCATAAACGAGCCCGCTTGGCTGCAGTGTATAGTATTTTTGCTTTTGCAATGATGATGGTGTTTATTATGATACTGCCAAAAATGACCGACTCGTTGCATCCAGGCAAGGGTGGTAATCCGGGTTTTAACACCTATGATTTGGATAGCAATATGCGGTTGGTATTTTATCCGGCTGTGATTGGTTGGACGTTGTTAGGAACCTGGATAATGACCTTGCGGGTGCGCTATAAAATGATAAAATACAAAGAAGACTATTTATGAGAAAAGGATTATTGCTGCTATTATTATTGACTTTCAACAACAGCTTTGGTCAGGCCGATATGGCCAACACCATGCGGAGCAATGGAAAAATTTATGTGGTAGTAGCTGTGTTATGTGTGGTTTTTGCTGTAATAGCTTTTTATCTTGTTTCGATTGATAGAAAAGTGACACGGTTGGAGAAAAAGAATTGACGATTGACAATTGACGATTGATAATTGATAATTAAAAGTGGTGACCCTACTCCTTGCTCCCCACTCATTACTAAAATAAAAGAATGAAAAAAATTCACATCATCGGAATAGTTGTAATAGCCATTGCACTTGGAGTAATAGTAAGCACCATTAGCAATAGCAGCACGTATGCACCATTTAGTGAGGCGGTAGAACATCCAAACTCTACTTACCATGTGGTGGGTAAACTCAATAAAGAAAAACCATTTATCTATAACCCCGAAACCAATGCCAACCTGTTTGGTTTTTATTTGATTGATAACGAAGGCAACGAACGTAAGGTGCTGTACAATGGCACTAAGCCACAGGATTTTGAAAAGTCGGAACAGATTGTGGTGATAGGCAAAGTAGATGGTGAAGATTTTCACTGCTCGCAAATACTGATGAAGTGCCCTAGCAAATACAACGGCAACCAGGTTGATGTGAATAATGCAAGCGCAAGCAGCTAATTACTGTACTGTGTTTTTTTTGAATCTTTCCCTTTTTGCTTAAAATAAGGGATCTAACCGTGCATAATCTAAGGCTTAACAAAAAAAATGATGGATTTCAGTGCTAAAAAAATTAATACTTACAATTAATATTTACATAATCAATTTACAGCAGCACTATTTGTCAAGGATTAAGTCTATTAAAAGTGGCGCTAATAACTTCAGGATTAGCATTTGCCATTACTTCACTAAATCCAAAGGTAATTTGGGTTTTACCTTCTTTCAATTGATTAAGAACTGAATTGACAAAATCACTTACAGGCGGTTGACCATCATGTAATCCCTTTCCACCCAAATCTGTATTTAGCGCAGGAGGAATCATTTCAATTACTTCTATTTGCCTTTCTCTAAGCAAATGTCGCAACGAAAGAGTAAAAGAATGAAAAAAAGCTTTGGTAGCACAATAAACTGGCACTTTTGTAAGCTGTATAAATGCCAATCCGGAGGTTACATTAATGATGGTGTTTAACGACTTTAAATTTAAGAAAAGTGTTGTAAGATGTATGGGAGATAAAACATTAGTTGTTATTTCCAGGTTAGCTTTTTGATAAAAATCTTCATCATTTATTTTCATCCAGTTTTGGATACCTGCATTATTTATAAGCACATTTAAGTCGCTATGATTTTCTGCAACCCAATTATAAAGTTCTATACGGTCAGATTCCAATGTTAAGTCACAAACTCTTGTAATTACAGTTGGAAATTTCTCATTTACCTCTCTTAACTTATCAGCTCGCCTGCCACAAATAATAACAGTGTTTCCTTCATTAATAAACCTTTCTGTTAATCCAAGACCAATTCCGCTCGCACCGCCTGTTATTAAAATTTTATTATTCGCTATGTTCATTATTTAACTATCTAAGACCTGTTGCTGTATTCACATTTCACTACTAAATTCAAAAAAAACACTTATTAAAACCTTACACCACTTTCATTTAACATTAACTTTTAAATCTATTTTTTTAAGGAGTTCTAATTGCGCAGCCTGACTTTCAAACAATACCTTAATTTGTTCTTCGAGTAGCAAATCAATTTTCTGATGCAAGCTTCTCAACTCCAATTCGGCTTTTAGGTTAATCATATAATCGTTTTCACTTCTTTTTCTGTCTTTCTCTTCTTTACGGTTTTGGCTCATCATAATAATGGGTGCCTGAAATGCTGCTATAGCAGATAAAACCAAATTCATTAATATAAAAGGAAAAGGATCAAAACTATTACCCTGTGGAGCCAGAGAATTAAACAAAATCCAAATGGCAAGTATAAACGAAAACAGAATAATAAAGCTCCAGCTTCCTCCAAAACTTGCCACCTTATCAGAAATCATTTGTCCCCTGCTTAAATCTTCTTTTGGCGTTTGCAAAAGATTGTCGATTATAAGCTTTTCTTCAGCAATTGCCTGCTGTACAATTTGATGAAATTTTGCTAATTGATTGTCTTCTGACTGAAGTAGGTCTTTAGTGTCTTTATTCATTTGCATATTTTATTCTATAAAATTAAAAGCAATAAGTAGTATAATTAACAAGATGCCGAAAAGGGAAATAAAAAATAAATAATCGGCAACTAATTCAAGACGCTGTTCAACCTTTAATTTAGTTGAACGAATAGAGCTAAAAGAAAACATACATGATATAGCTAACATTACCGCAACTATCGAAGTGAATTCATCGATAATGCTTCTTTCAATTTGGTTCGAAATATGAAATGATGTGATAACAAAAAGGCAAAATCCTAAAAGATTTGCTGAGGTGCTAAGTATATGTTGTGATGTTTTGTTGGCCATTTTACAAAAGTAGAGTTAAAATTAAATAGGCTTAAATTACAACAATGCACCCATTCAAATAGTTAAGTCATTTCTACTGTTGAACAAATGGATATTAAAATGTTATTGCATCCACTTTTTGAGTTGTATTTGACCACAATAAATACAACTATTTATTAGCTATTCCTTGATTAACTAAAAATTCTTTTACTGAGGTCCATTTCATATTTGAATATCGATCGTTATCGTATCTCTGAAATAAAATTCTTCCTTCCATCATATCCCTCATATATTGCATTCCTTGCCAGGCAGGATAAAGTTCATTTTTTGAAGGGGAAACGAACCTGGTTACTTTAATAAGAAGATTTAGCAGTTGAACGCCTCCAGGCCTTAATATTTTAAACTTATTATGCGTAAGTTCTGTTAGCTGTTTCACAAAGTCGTTGCATGAAAGTCTATCACCTGCAACTCTCATATATCTGGGAGTATTGTCGTCAATTGCGGATTCTGCAGTAAACTCTGCCACATTAAAAGTAGTTGTAAATTCTAAAATCTGATTAGGATTCCCCCAACATAAAATACGTTTCTGTTTAGACAGTATCAAAGGCATATCGGTAGTTAATAAATCCATAAAAGCGCCATTAAATATGGTGGTTGCATTTATAGGTGCCTTATCAAGATACTGATGAAACTCTCTTCTGAAATCAAAATTTCGATTGGCCCCTTCCTTTAAGTTTGTAAAATCACTTGAATAATCACTTGGAATAAATCTTTTCACTTTTGCTTCAATCGCTGCATCTAAAAATATTTTTTGAGCATCTACAATAGTATCTCTTAAACCTGCTAATGCCGACACTACACAGTGAGCACCTATTAAATGTTTTACAATCTCAGACTTGTTAGTTGTATCTATCCGAAATACTTTGACACCTTTATGCTCTAACTCTTTTATTTTTTCTACATCTGTCTCTAGCCGAACAATAGCTTTAACATCAACACCTTTAGCTAATAACGTATTTACAATTTTTCCACCTAAATTGCCTGTGGAGCCTAATACTACAATTGTTTTCTTCATTTTATGTGGAATATGCCCTTTTTGCTTTAAGTTAATTCTAACTTAAATCCGGACTTCGAATCAGTGAAACAAAGAAAGGATAAAAAAGTTTTAAATTACGATTTGATTGATACGCTAGTTAGCTATTGAATTGCCAATTTCGCTCTTAGAAGATTGGAAGTAAAAGTTTGCAACAACAACGAGGCAGGTGTGGCTTGCTATATGTAGTGTAAGATGGGAGGTTTTTTGCGAATTACAACATTACCCAATATTTGATTTTGACAAACATCACATAGATGCGATATGAAAATGAAATTGATGGCAGTAATGTGCTACCTGTTTCTTACAGGTGGAATGAGCAACTGCAAGAGCGGAACACCAACCACACACTGAATCGGAATTGTAAGAGTTAACTACCAACCTGATTTTTTCAATTCTATCTAATTTGAAAGTTCTCTTATCATTTCTTAGATGACAATAAGCAGATATGTAATCATAGTTGTTGCCATGATGCTTCTGGAATTCATTTGAATATTCTACATTACTTAATTGCCGTATAGAATTTTCTTGGTTATAACTCTTATAAGAAATTTCTACTCTGCAATTTTTAGAAACGGATTCTTTAATAACTTCATTAAATGTCATAACTTTTATTTTTTGATTATAATATTTTTGTTCATCGGTGTTAAGTAGTGCGTTGGCGAAAACACTCTTTTATTTTTTTTCGGGTTGGGTTTGAGGGTGGCAAAAAAAATGAAAGTGTGTTTTGTGGGGTGGCAAAAAAGAAATTCAAAAATATTTTGTGCGGTGGCAAAAAAAATTAGAACACGAAGCGTTGGCTGCCTGTTCAAAGCGGTGTCGGTTGTTGTCCATGTATTTAAAATATGTTCGTTCAAAGCGGTAAAGTTTCAAGTTTGCAGGGTGCTAATAGAGTTGCTGATAACGTTTTGCAGCTACAAGAAGTTGGCGATTTCGGAGACGAAAACTGTCTGCCACCATTGAACTTGATACGAAGCACAAAGCTTAATTTAACCACTGAACCGGCAATTTCTTGTAGGTGCTGTTATGCGTTCGTGCTACTGTTCGTTCAAGGCACTACTGTTTGAAGTTCGTAAAAAGGTTGTTTGAAGTTTGTATCAT
>JANNXV010000171.1:0-5630 GCA_031409815.1 Bacteroidota bacterium | reverse complement strand
TGAGTTAGTATCCACCTGTGATCCATACAAATCAAACCAAAAATTTTGTGGTGTGCTGCAATCCGAAACTAGCGTTTCGAATTCTGAAATATTTAACGTAAAACGAACTGTATCACCCACCACAACTGTATCAGCAATATCAGTATAAAGTCCTGTACCGGGATTTTGAAATGGCTTTGGTGTAATTACAGGTGGATCATTTTGATTGTTACCCGAACCATCACAAGCACCGGTGCAACCACCGGCTGATAAACTAACCTGTATTTCGCGACAAACATCGGCAATTTTAATTCCACAACGGTAAGAATCTACCCGTGTACATGTAGCATAATTTCCCTGAACAGCACCTGAAGGGAAAATAGTCATTTCACCGGTAATAGGATTAATGGTAGGGTTGCCGGGCATTGGATTATTGACCGAATAAGGAAAAATAAATGCCATCGGGCCAAATGGTGGGCCGCCACCATTACTACCGAAAGGATAGTCGAATGCATAGCTAAGTGAATCGTAATCGTTATCTACTGTAACAGGATTATAAGTAAACGGGTATCCCACACAGATGAAAGAGGTAGGTGGTACCACAAAGCGAGGCGAATTATCGAAACAAGGATTAGTTGGACCTATACTTGGGTATGCATACATGTGCGAACGCAATACCATTTGGGCACCGCCAAATGTACCACCTGTTACATTATCAACCGTATTTCTACAGCATTCGTTATCCCAATAAAATGTCCATCCGGTGGCGGTGGCGGGTGGTGTACCATTGATGGTAATTGGGTTCGATTTAAAAGCAAATTCCTGTGTAGATCCGTCAAAATTATTTGGATTATTGCAGGTATTTCCACATCCTGGAGGAGTTAAATCAACATTTGACGTTAAATTGAGTGGAATATTAGTTAAAGTTGGGTGGCCAGTAACACCCAAATTTTGAGTAGTGCCTAAGTTAATTCCATTACAGTCCCTGTACAGTTTAAGAAAGAACACAAACTGGCCGTTAGGCTGGCATTTCCAAGTAATTTCTCCACCTTTTAAATGGCTGGCATCGGAGTTCAAACTAAATGCAAATGCAAGGATAAGAAGAAGGATTAATCGCTTCATTTTATTTTGGATTTTAGATGTTTCAAATTTACAACAAAAAATCATAGATAACTATCACGTTTTTATGATAATTAAGCCATATTTAAACAGACGCAAAAAACGGTCCAATGGTTGCTTGGATCCAAAAAAAAAGTTATTTACTTAAAAATTGCTGCCGGCAGTAACTTGTGTAAGTTCAGTTACATTCAAATATTGCCCGGCTAATTTTCTTAATTCCTCGGGCGAAACTGTTTTTAAACAAGCTAAATAATTGTAAAAATAATCGGTTTTAAGGCCGTGTGTAAAAATGCTTTTAAAGCGATCGGCTAATGCAAAGGGACCATCAATACTTCGCTGAAACGAGCCATACAAGTAGTTTCTCACCAAGTTTAGCTCTTCGGCAGGTACTAACTCATTTTGAAGTATTTCAATCTCTTTGAATATTTCATGGATGGCATTTTTGCAAACATTGGCACCCACTTCGGTGGCAATATAAAAATATCCGCTTTGTTGCATCGAAGCTAATCCGGACCCAATGCCATACGTGTAGCCTTTGTCTTCGCGTATATTGCTCATTAGCCGAGAGCCAAAATAACCACCCAGTATGGTATTTAAAATGGTGAATTTTGGATAATCTGCATGCGTGCGATTAATAGTGCTTCTGCCAATACGAATGGCGTTTTGCACTGCATCTGCTTTTTCGATATGAATGGTTTGCTTTGCAGATGGAGTAGGGGCGGCTGCTTTTAACAATGCAGAGTCCTCTATTTTAACTTCGGTTTGGCCCAACTTTTCAATCAACTTCTTAAGCTGAACATTGGTTAACAAGCCGGAAACAATAATCGCCTTTACCCCATCTTTATAAAATTGTTGATGGAAGTCAACCAATTGTTGCTGGTTTATTTGATCGTAATCTTCCATTTGTTTGAAATAGCCATAGGCGTGTGTACCAAATAATGCGGTCGAAAAATGTTTGCGAGCCAGGTAATCCACTTTTTCTAAACTAACTGAAAGGCGTTGTTTGCCTTGTGTGATAAAAGTGTTTAGTTCCTTAGTTGGAAACGTAGCCTCGGTAATCACTTCTTGCAGTAAATCAATAGTTGGATCTAAAAATTTATTGAGTGTAAACAAACTTACTGATGCCCAATCGGCTGTACATTCGGTTTGCAAGTAGGCTCCGTAATAGTCGAATATTTCTGCTATTTGTACCGATGATTTTTTTAATGTCCCTTCGTCAATTAATTCATTTGTTGCAGCCGCAATCAAAGGACTTGTTTCGAATAAACTACCTGCAGCAAACAAAAATTCGATTTTGCAAACTTCTTGTGTGCCGGAGTTAAATACGTATAACGGAATACCATTGGGAAGCTTTACTAATTCCGGTTCTGTAATCAGAATTTTTTCGGGTTGTTGTAATTCAGGAGCACTATTTCTATTGAGCATTTTTAGTTTTTTGAGCAGTAATAAAGTGTCGAACAATTTTGATCGGTAATAATTTCTTTGGCAATGTTTATTACATCATCGGCAGTAACTGCATTGTATAAATCAGTTTGCTGATTGGCTATGTTGGCATCTCCAAGCATTTCGAAATAAGCAAGGTTAAGCGCTTTATTAGCGATATTGATTTCGGCAAACACCAGCCCTGATTCTATTTTATTTTTCACCTTATCCAGTTCGTCTTTTTTTACTTCTATTTTAATTTGATTCAACACTTCTTCAATTCCTTTTTCGGCATCTTCCATCTTTACACCTTTCACTAATTTGCCTTCAACCACAAATAAACTCTTATCTAATTCGCCCAGCATATAAGCTCCAATATCAGTAAACAGATTTTTTTCTTTTACTAATTGTTGATAGAGTCTGGATGATTTTCCTCGCGATAAAACATCGGATAAAAGATCGGTGGCATAAAAACTTTTATCGTCTCTTTGACAACAATGCCAAGCTTTATAAATTTGGTCAAACGGAACATCTTTCTCCACTTTTAATGATCGTGATGCAGTTTGTTTCGGTTCGGTCGGTAAATTTCTATCTGCAATTTCAGCATTTGGAATGGGCGCAAACCATTTATCGCACAATTCTTTTGCTTGCTGTAAATTACAATTGCCGGCTATACTTAGTATTGCATTATTGGGTGCATAGTGTTTTTTAAAAAACGATTTTACATCTTCTAAAGTTGCGTTTTCAATATGTGATATTTCTTTGCCAATAGTCGACCATTTGTATGGATGAACTTGATAAGCCAAAGGGCGAAGCAATAGCCATATGTCACCATAAGGCTGGTTTAAATAGCGTTGACGGAACTCCTCAATAACCACCTGGCGCTGCACCTCTAAACTTTTTTCAGAAAAGGCCAAGCTTAACATTCGGTCTGACTCCAGCCAAAATGCAGTTTCCAAATTTTGTGATGGAATGGTTAGGTAATAATTGGTAAAATCGTTATTGGTAAACGCATTATTTTCTGCACCTGCTCGCTGAAGTGGATCATCGTAATTGGGAATATTTATTGAGCCACCAAACATTAAATGCTCAAACAAATGAGCAAAGCCGGTTTTGTTTTCATCCTCATCACGAGCGCCCACTTTATATAAAATATTTAGCGCCACCATCGGTGTCGAATGATCCTCATGCACAATAACTGTTAATCCATTATAGAGTTTAAACTTTTCAAATTTTATCATTCTTCTATTTCTTCTTTTGTGTTTAGAGATGCTTACTGCATCAGCATGACAAGCGGCTGTGTTTTGTCATGCTGACGCAGGAAGCATCTCTCTGTTTTAGTTATTTCAAATTTTCAAATCACAAATTCCCTTTCTTGTTTCTAAAAATTCATTCCATATTTCTTTCACCACCTCAGCAGCCGGTTGAATTTTTTTTATTCCAGCTGATACTTGTCCGACTTCCAATTCGCCTTCCTCCAAGTTGCCTTCAAACATTCCACGTTTTGCTCTTGCACGACCCAATATAGCTTTTAGCTCTTCCACATTAGCGCCTCGTGCTTCTGCTTCTGCTATCTCAGCGTAAAATTTATTTTTGATTAAACGAACCGGTGTCACTTGTTTTAGAGTAAGCACCGTGTCTCCTTCGCTTGAATTAATTACACGTTGCTTAAAATTTTCGTGTGCCGATGATTCGTTAGTAGCAATAAATCGCGATCCAATCTGCACCGCTTCGGCACCCAAAGCAAACGCTGCCAACATCGATTTGCCATTTCCAATTCCACCAGCCGCAATTAATGGTAGCGAAACATTTTGGCGAATCAATGGAATTAAGCACATGGTGGTTGTTTCCTCTCTACCATTATGTCCTCCGGCTTCAAATCCTTCGGCAACAATTGCATCAACTCCTGCTGCCTGTGCTTTTAGTGCAAATTTTGTGTTGGCAATAACATGCACTACAGTGATATTGTTTTGTTTTAAAGTAGAAGTCCATGAAGCGGGGTTGCCAGCCGAGGTAAAAACAATTTTTACACCTTCCTTGATAATTGTTTCAATATGTTTTTCAATATCAGCATAAAGCAATGGAAGATTTACAGCAAAAGGTTTTGAGGTGGCTGCTTTACATTTTTTAATATGTTCAAGCAATACCTCAGGATACATGGATCCGGCTCCAATAATTCCTAATCCACCTACATTGCTTACTGCAGCAGCAAGTTTCCAGCCACTGCACCAAATCATACCTGCTTGAATAATAGGATACTCTATTTGAAATAAATTCGTGATTCGATTATTCATTTTTTTTTCAGAAGCGCGCAATATTAGTGAAAATAGGCGCTATTAGTCGCTAATTGTTACTGTCAAAATTGTTTTAAACAACACTCAACGATTATTGAACACAACCGATTATTTTTACGCCCTTCAATATGAAAATAATTATACCCGTTGCAGGGATAGGGAGCAAGCTCCGACCACATACACACACACAACCCAAAGCGTTGGTTCCGGTAGCCGGCAAACCAATTCTATCTCATATTATTGATCATTTGGTAGAGAATGGATTTAATGATTTTATTTTTATCATTGGTTACCTTGGCGATAAAATTGAAGAATACGTAAAGTCAAAATATCCAAAGCTCAATACCTCGTTCATTGTTCAAGAACCAAGAGAAGGAACTGGCCATGCAGTGTGGTTGGCAAGAGATAAGGTAAACGATGAAGATCAATTATTAATTACGCTTGGCGATACCATTGTTGATTTTGATTTAAAGGCATTACAGCTATATCCTCACTCGATGTTGGGAATAAAAAAGGTGGTAGATCCAAGGCAATTTGGTGTTGCAGAAACCGATGAAAGTGGATTAATTACCAACCTTTATGAGAAACCCTTAATTCCGAAATCGAACTTGGCATTGGTTGGTGTTTACATGATTAAACATGCCGGTAAATTAATGAGTGCATTAGATCATATTGTTAAAAATGATATGCGTCACAATGGTGAATTTCATTTAACAAATGGAATTCAACGAATGATTGCTCAAGGCGAAAAAGTGGGCACGTTTCAAGTAGGAAATTGGTTTGATTGTGGCGGTAAGAATAATTTGCTGGAAACAA
>JANNXV010000170.1:0-5718 GCA_031409815.1 Bacteroidota bacterium | reverse complement strand
GTAAAATTTTAAGGTTGATTATTTCTTAGGCTAATTAAAACTTTGAACATTTAACTTTAAACTACGAACTCTCAAATGAAAGATATTTTAAAAGAATTTAAACCCAGTAGTTGGGCCATCAATAACCGGACGAGTATATTTATTCTCACCATAATTATTACATTAACAGGTATTACTGCATATAATAATTTGCCGAAAGAAAGTTTTCCTGATATATCAATGCCAAATATTTATGTAAGTGTTGTTTACCCCGGCACATCACCTAAGGATATGGAGAACCTTGTGATACGGCCAATTGAAAAACAATGCAAAGGAATTGCAGGTGTAAAAAAAATCAAGAGTAACTCCATGCAGGATTTTGCAAATGTGGTGGTGGAGTTTAACTCTGATGTTAAAATTGATGTAGCAAAACAAAAAGTGAAAGATGCGGTTGATAAAGCAAAACCCGATTTGCCAACCGACTTACCATCAGAACCGGAAGTACTCGAAATAAATTTTGCTGATCTGCCTATTATGTATGTAAACATTGCAGGCGATTATGATTTGAACAAATTAAAAAAATATGCCGATGATGCAAAGGATCAACTAGAGTCGTTGAAAGAAGTGCGTAAGGTTGATTTAATTGGCGCCTTAGAACGCGAAATACAAATCAATGTCGACCTATTAAAAATGCAAGCTTCCGGCTTAACAATGGGTGATATTGAACGTGCTGTAAAATATGAAAACATGACTGTGCCGGGTGGATCGGTACGTATGCCTGACGGAACACGAAGATCGTTAAGTGTGAGTGGAGAGTTTACAAATGTTGAACAGATTAGTAACCTTGTGATTAACTCTATTCATGGCTCACCTATCTATTTAAAAAATATAGCTGAAGTAACTGATCATTATAAAGAACAAGAAAGTTATGCACGTTTAGGTCATAAAAATGTAATCACATTAAGTGTTGTTAAAAGAAGTGGTGAAAATTTAATTGCTGCTTCTGATAAAGTAGTGGATATTGTTAAAACACTGCAAAAAACAAAATGGCCTGCCGATTTGCGTGTTGAACTCACCGGTGATCAAAGTGAACAAACACGCACCACTTTGCACGATTTAATTAACACCATTATCATTGGCTTCATACTAGTAACGTTTATTCTCATGTTTTTTATGGGATCAACCAATGCATTTTTTGTGGCGATGTCGGTTCCTCTTTCCATGTTTGTTGCTTTTCTGTTTATGCCGATGATTGGTTTTACTTTAAACATGATTGTGTTGTTTGGATTTTTATTGGCGTTGGGAATTGTGGTAGATGATGCCATCGTTGTTATTGAAAACACACATCGTATCTATGAAAATGGCAAACGCGATATTGTAACTTCAGCAAAGATGGCTGCCGGTGAAGTATTTCTGCCGGTATTATCAGGAACACTTACCACACTTGCTCCATTTATTCCACTTGCATTTTGGCCCGGTATCATTGGTAAGTTTATGTTCTTTTTGCCTGTAACACTCATCATCACTTTAACTGCATCGTTGCTTGTTGCCTATATAATTAATCCGGTGTTTGCGGTTCGGTTTATGAAACCACATCATCCTGAGCAGCACAATCCACGCAAAGGATTAAAAGTTACCGCTGCAATATTTATTGCATTAGCAGTTATATTTTTTATATCAGGCAATGTTGGAATGGGAACATTCACCTTGCTTGCCTTGGTATTAAATATACTCAATCGTTTTTGGTTGCACGGAGTAATTATTAAATTTCAAACCAAAACATGGCCTGCTATTCAAGAACGCTACAAAAGATTATTAACATGGGCATTGCATCGTCCATGGACAATGATGGGAAGCACAGTAGGTCTTTTTATTATTTCTATTGTAATGATTGCAGTACGAAATGGCGGTGTTAGTTTCTTTCCAACGGCAGACCCAAACTTTGTTTTTGTTTATGCCAATTTACCCATTGGAACCAATCAGGCATACACCGATTCGATTACAAAAATTGTGGAGCAACGAGTATATAGTGTTATTGGCGAAAATAATCCATTGGTTAAATCAGTAATTTCAAATGTGGGTGTAGGCGTAACCGATCCACAAGATGAAGATCAGGGATACTATGCAAACAAAAGTAAAGTGAGTGTTGCGTTTGTGCCTTTTGGAGATCGTGAAGGAAAGTCAACCTTAGTTTACCTTGATAAACTACGCGCAGCGGTAAAAGGAATTCCGGGAGCAGAAATTACTGTTGCACAAGAGCAAGGAGGTCCGCCTGTTGGTAAACCGGTAAGCATTGAAATAACAGGCGATAATTTAGATGATCTGATTGCCACCAGTAAATCGTTAAAAGTTTTTCTCGACACTAAAAAGATTGAAGGTATTGAAGAGTTGCGCAGCGATTTGCAGGATAACAAACCACAGGTTTCTTTTGTTATTGATCGTGAACGAGCAAACAGAGAAGGCATTTCGACCGGGCAAATTGGAGGAGAAGTTAACATGGCTGTGTTAGGTCGCGAAGTTTCAAAATACCGCGATGTAAATGATGAATACAAAATCATGTTGCGTTTACAAGATGATCAACGAAACAATGTTGATTTACTAAAGAACCTCAAAATTCTATATCGTGATATGGCAATGGGTGGAGCTATTCGTGACGTGCCTTTAAATTCATTTGCCGATATAAAATACGACAATACTTATGGTTCGATAAAAAGAAAAAATCAAAAACGAATTGTTACGCTTTCATCAAATGTACTTACCGGATTTAATGAAAATGCAGTGGTGGCACAAGTTCAAAATGAGTTGAAAAATTTTAAAATGCCAAATGGTGTTGATGTACGCTTTGCCGGATCACAAGAAGAGCAACAAGAAACAGGAGCATTCCTTGGCAATGCACTCTTAATTTCTTTAGGTTTAATATTTCTGATTTTGGTAACTCAATTCAATTCGGTTAGCAAGCCATTAATTATTCTCACCGAAATTGTGTTCAGCATGATAGGAGTGTTTCTTGGATTCAGCATTTTTAAAATGGAGTTCTCCATTGTAATGACCGGTATTGGAATTGTGGCATTGGCAGGTATTGTGGTTCGAAATGGAATATTACTGGTTGAGTTTACCGATCTGCTGATGGCTCAGGGTATGAATGCCTTTGATGCAATTGTAGAAGCAGGAAAAACACGTATGACCCCGGTAATTCTTACTGCATCTGCTACTATACTAGGATTAATTCCATTGGCGGTAGGTTTCAACATCGACTTCGTTACCTTATTCACCGAACTCAACCCACATATTTATTTCGGTGGTGATAGCACAGCATTTTGGGGACCATTAAGCTGGACGATGATATTCGGATTGGGCTTTGCAACATTCTTAACCTTGATTATGGTGCCTGTGATGTATCTGATTGCTGAGCGTGCCAAGGTTCGCTTTAATAAAATGAAAGGTAACAAAGAATTAAACGGTTTAGGAAGTAATAAAGAGTTGGATTCCTTGCAAAAATCACATGCTTAAAATGTGTATTGTAAAAGGATAAAAAAAACAGATAAGCATTGATACAATATTGAGTTTTCATTTTTCGTAGGTTGGTTAGGTAGGTCCCGGTGAAAGCCGGGACTTTTTTTGTTTATCTAAAAAAATCAATCGTTAAAAATAGATTCTCCTTCGCAAAAAGTCATCTATTTTATTTTGAATTATTTGTTCTCTATCTTTCCTCACTCAATTCATAAATCATGCAAATTAAACATCCCAAAGCCCTACCCTATTTATTCCTTAGCGAAATGTGGGAACGTTTCGGTTTCTATCTCATGCTGGGTATCTTTTTTTTATACATGACCGATACACAAAGTGGTGGAATGGCAATGGATCGTAAACAAGCGTCCGATATTTTCGGAACATTTATCGCTTTAGTTTATCTCACCCCATTTATTGGTGGCCTGGTGGCCGATCGAATATTAGGTTATCGATGGTCCATCACCTTTGGTGGAATATTGATGGGTATCGGTTATTGCGGTTTAGCCTTACCCGGTATGACAGCATTTTATGTTTCACAAGTCCTGATCATCATTGGTAATGGATTTTTTAAACCAAATATTTCAACATTACTGGGCAATGTTTATAACGAAGAAAAATATAAACCCTTAAAAGATTCAGGCTACAATATTTTTTACATGGGTATTAATATCGGTGCGTTCATTTGTAATTTTTTTGGGGCTTATTTGCGTAACACATTCAGCTGGGGCGCTGCATTTACTGCTGCAGGAATTGGAATGTTTGTGGGCGTTGCTATTTTTTGGTTGGGGATGAAAAATTATGCGCATGCCGATGTTCGCAAGCCATCGAAACCTGAAGACATGTCGGTTGCAAAAATTCTCGGTTTCACCATTCTGCCAGCACTCATTGCGGGTTACATTGGCTGGATGATACCTGATAATATTTTTGGAAGTGATAGCACTGATGCATTTATTTTAGGTGCATTACCTGTTGCAGGGTATTATGTATCGCTAATGTTGCGTGCCAGTGCTGAAGACCGAAGACCCATATCTGCATTGCTGGCCGTGTTTGCCGTTGCCATTGTTTTTTGGGCCATCTTTAAACAAAACGGAACCGCACTCACTACCTGGGCCGAAAGTTATACTCATCGTGAAATTGCTCAACCATTTATTCCTCCTGCAAAAGCACTCGGTGTGGTGCAGGAAATTAAATATACACAAGACTCAGTTCCTGTAACCGATGAGCAATTTAGAGTGGCTCGTGATGAAAATAAAAATGTGATAAAAGCAATTGGCTATCCGCTGTACTTTAAAAACATTCCTGAAAACGAAAGACCACCTGATGGTGAAACAGTCAGTTTAGTTTCCACTGAATTATTTCAATCGGTCAATCCATTTTGGGTGGTAGCATTAACTTTTCCCGTCATCTGGTTTTTTGGTTGGCTTAAAAAAAGAAATAAAGAGCCCTCCACTCCATATAAAATATTTTACGGCTTGTTCATCACTGCTCTTTCCACATTAGTAATGGTGGGAGCCACCTATGCTTGTCATAATGGTTTAGAAAAAAGTTCGATGCTTTGGCTGGTTGGATGTTATGGAGTAGTTACGTTAGGTGAATTATGTTTAAGTCCAATGGCACTTTCATTAGTTTCTAAACTTGCACCCGCACGATTAACAGGATTGATGATGGGTGGTTGGTTTTTATCTACTTCCATTGGAAACAAAATGAGCGGTGTACTAGCAAGCCTTTGGGACAACTATGAACACAAAGCCAACTTCTTTTTAGTAAATTGTGCATTGGCATTAGCAACAGCACTCATCATTTTAATGATGATTAAATGGTTGAATAAAATAATGAAAGAGCACGGGGTTTATTGATAGCAATCAAAAAGCAATTCAATCTTAAATCAATTGAATTGCTTTTAAAGTAAATACTTGTTAACGAAAAAAAAGGAACAGACTGCAGCTAATGCTTAAGTCTGTTCCTTTTTTAAATGCTCTACAGTGGAGAAAAAATTAATTACCTGCAGTTATTTTTTTAATGGCGCTCCCACAGCAATAGCACAGTCGTGTCCGGGTTGTCCATGTGGCGGATTCATTCCGTGTGCTGTTTGAGCTGGAGCTGATGTTGATGTAGGAGCAGGTATTGATGTCATTGGTGTGGTAGAAATTGCAGGCTTTACCGATCCTGAATTGTTGGCAGGAGCAGTAGTTGGTGCTGAGTTTAACGGAGCACCCACCGGAATCTCAC
>JANNXV010000169.1:0-3948 GCA_031409815.1 Bacteroidota bacterium | reverse complement strand
CTCCAATGGAAAATATATCAGCAGTTAATACCAATGCTGTTCCAATTATCAATACTACAACCAATGAAGTTGCAATAAAAGTGCCTGTTACTTCATTTGTTTTCAAAAGCCAATTGATGCAGGACCATTTTAATGAAAATTATATGGAGAGTGAAAAATATCCGTTCGCAACTTTTAAAGGCAAAATCAATGAGAAGATTGATTTTACAAAGAAACTCTGTTATCCTGTAACAGTAACAGGCAATTTCAATATGCATGGTGTAGAAAAATGCATTGTGATTGCGGGAACGGTTACACCTGAAGACGGTAAATTAACTATTGATGCAAAGTTCAAAGTTAAATTGGCTGACTACGATATTAAAATTCCAACTATTGTATTGCAAAATATTGCTGAGGAAATTGAAATAAAAATTAATTCTTCGCTTGAGCCATACGTAAAGAATTAAACTCCCTTCGGTTTATTAGTTTATTACAACAACTCACATCACTTGCTTTTATAGTGCATTGGCTTCTTCTTACTTAATGCGTCAATAGGTTCAGGCACCCAATGATGCAAACCACCGGCTAATTCATCATTAAAAGTTGTTGGAATATTTCCGGCAAGGGTTCTATCTTTCCATGTGAGATTTTCTTTTCCATTATCTCTTCGTTCCATTGTTATGCAATCTTCAACAGGACAAACAACTGAACACAAATTACATCCCACGCAATTTTCTTCAATGATATTTGGCTTGCGGTTTAATATATCATCACTCAATCCAATTGCCTGGTGCGCTCCGTCTTCGCAAGCTGTGTAACACAACTGACAACCGATACATTTATCTTCATTGATGCTGGCCACTACCTTATATTTCAGATTCAAATCTTCCCAATGCATAATATTTCCTAAAGCTTTTCCTCTGAAATCATCCAGAGTTTTAAAACCTTTTTCATCCATGTATTGTTCTAAGCCAACAATCATTTCACGAATAATTCCAAAACCATAATGCATCACTGCAGTGCAAACTTGTACACTTGTAGCACCCAATAAAATAAATTCAACAGCATCGCGCCAATTTTCAACACCACCAATTCCGCTTATCGGAATTTTTACTTGTGGATGTTGTGCGCAATTTTTCAGCATATTCATTGCAATGGGTTTTACAGCAGGTCCGCAATAACCACCATTCGTACTTTTGCCATCCACAATAGGGTAGGGGACAAACTTATCTATATCAACACCGATTATACTTTGTATTGTGTTGATTAATGAGATGGCGTTTCCACCTCCTTCGCAAGCTGCAATTGCAGGACGAGTGATATCAGAAATATTAGGGGTAAGTTTTACGATAACTGGAATGGTTGCAACTTCTTTTACCCAACTCACAATTGTTTTTAAAACTTTTGGTTCTTGTCCAACAGCACTTCCCATTCCGCGCTCGCACATACCGTGTGGACAACCAAAGTTTAATTCAACGCCATCAGCACCTGCATTTGTAACATCACGTATTATCTGATGCCACTCTTCTTTTGTTTCTACCATCAATGACGCAATCACAGCATGATCAGGAAATCGTTTTTTTACTTCTTCAATCTCGCGCAAATTATCACTCAATGGCCGGTCTGTAATCAATTCAATATTGCTAAAACCCATCATGCGTGTATCGCGATAATTGAGCGAACCGTATCGTGATGAAACATTTACAACCGGAACACCTAATGTTTTCCATACAGCACCACCCCAGCCGGCATCAAAGGCTTTCATAATTTGATAGCCACTATTAGTTGGCGGTGCGCTTGCTAACCAAAATGGATTTGGAGATTTTATTCCTGCGAGGTTTGTTTGAAGATTTGCCATTGAATTAGTTTTTTAATGTTTCTAGAATCCCCCATGCTGCTTTCTTTCCATCAGCTACAGCATTCACCACTTCCTGTCCGCCACTTACTGCATCACCTGCCGCAAAATATTTTTTGTTTGTGGTTTGAAAATTTTCATTCACAGAAATATTTCCTTTCATATCTAATTTAATTCCATCAATTAATGTAAGTAATTCTATTTTTTTTGATTGTCCGGTTGCTTTAATTACGCAATTACAATTTTCAATAAATTCTTTTCCATCAATTGTTGATTTAAGTTTTACTCCGGTTACTTTTCCATTCTCACCAACAATTTCTACAGGAGAAACATTAAACATTCCTTTGACTCCAACTCCTTTTACTAAATCATATTCGAAATCATAAGCCGGCATTTCTTCTTTGTTTCTTCGATAAGCAAGAATAACTTCTGCACCCATCCTTGCACTTTCGCTCGCTGCATCCATGGCTGTGTTACCACCACCAAGAACAATTACTTTTTTAGGAACAGAAATTTTATGATGGTTCATCCGCAATTGTTCTACAAACTCCGTTGCACCAAAAACATTTTCCAATTCTTCTCCCTTTATTTTTAAATCGGAAGTTTTTCCTAGACCAATACCAATAAATATTGCATCATAGTTTTTTTCAAGCAGTGCTAAATCTTCTTTTAATGAAATGGGTTTGCTGTAATAAATTTTGTATCCGAATTGCTTTTGGAGATAATCCATTTCATTCAACGCTTCTTCATTAGTGATTTTATAAGGAGCAACACCGTGAACTGTAAGACCCGATGGTTTTTGTTTTGCCTCAAAAATATCAACATCAAACCCGTTCAAACGCAATTCACATGCACAACTTACTCCTGCCGGGCCAGCACCAATAACAGCAATTAATTTTCCATTTGATTTAGCTGGTGAATAAAACTTTTTGTTGGAGGATATTGCTTTTCCGGTAGCAAATGATTGAAGTCTTCCAATCTCAATAGCCTTTACATCAGAGTGATTATAGACGCAAGCGCCTTCGCACAAAATTTCTGTGGGACAAACTTTGCCACATGCATATCCAAAATAATTAGAATCGTAAATTGTTTTGGCTGCTCCCATCTCATTCTTTGAATTTATTTGTCGAATAAAAAGAGGAATGTCTATTCCGGTAGGACAAGCATTTACACAAGGTGCATCATAACAAAACAAACAGCGCGAACTTTCATAGTAAGCTTCTGTGTTAGTCATTAGTGGTTTTATCTGAGAAAAGTTCTTTACGAATTCCTGCTCAGATTTCGGTGGAGTAAATTCAGCCATTTGCTTTTACATTTTTTTGTGACTTTGTGCATCTATGGTTGTGGGAACTAAATCAAGGAGGCCTACTGTCACAGTGTTGATTATAATTCTGTCAACTTCCCATAAGTCTCCGGTCTTCTGTCTCTGAAAAATTGCCATACTGAACGAACTTCTTCAATCATAGCTAAATCAAATTCTGCTATCAGTAACTCGTCATTATCTTCTGATGCTTGCGCAAATATTTGTCCTCTCGGATCAACAAAATAACTAGACCCATAGAACTTTCCAACATTCCAGGGTTTTTCTTCTCCAACTCGATTGATGCATCCCATAAAGTAACCGTTAGCGGCTGCATGAGCAGGCTGTTCAAGCTTCCATAAATATTGTGATAAGCCTGCAACAGTAGCAGATGGATTATAAACTATTTCGGCACCATTTAAACCCAATGCACGAGCACCTTCTGGAAAATGACGGTCGTAACAAATGTAAACGCCAACTTTTGCATACTTCGTTTGAAAAACAGGATAGCCTAAATTACCAGGCTTGAAGAAAAACTTTTCCCAGAAACCTGATGTATGCGGAATATGATTCTTACGATACTTGCCTAAATATTTTCCGTCTGCATCAATCATAGCTGCAGTATTGTACAATACTCCCGCTTGTTCCTTTTCATAAATTGGAACAATAATTACCATGTTGTATTTATTGGCGTACTCTTGCATAAGCTCAGTTGTAGGTCCAGGAACTGTTTCTGCACTTGCATACCATTTCGCATCTTGTCCGGGACAGAAATAAGGAGTATTAAAAATTTCCTGCAGGCACAAAACCTGCA
>JANNXV010000168.1:0-2021 GCA_031409815.1 Bacteroidota bacterium | reverse complement strand
CCAATTTTCGCTTTTCCCTTAACTGCTTCTGATGCAGCATCCAAAAACCGATGTGTTGGAAGTATCAAATGTGCTTTGCGAGATATGAATAGATTTTTCTTAACATCAACACCTAATTTAATTAAGGCATCTATTTCCTTCTTAAAAACAACAGGATCAATTACTACCCCATTGCCAATCACATTTATTTTTTCAGGATGAAAAATTCCGGAAGGTATTGTATGTAGAACGTGTTTGATGCCTTCAAACTCTAAGGTATGACCTGCATTGGGTCCTCCCTGAAAACGAGCAATAACATCATATTGTGGCGCAAGCACATCTACCACTTTACCTTTACCTTCATCCCCCCATTGTAGTCCAAGTAAAACATCTACTTTCATTAATGCTATATTTAATTTATAAATTCAATTAAGTTTAAAATCAATATTAATTAAAATTTTGTGCGGCTAACGCTTCGTTATCCACCACTGAAAAAACATTTATAAGTTTGGTAATTACTAAAAGCGTTTTGATTTTTTCAGGAACGCAACAAATCACAGCTTCACCACCCGATTTGCGTGCTTTGGATAAAATATTTAATAACACATTTAGTCCTGTGCTATTCATGTACTTGAACCCCTCCATATCAATTACAAAATTATTTGACTCTTTATCCAATCGGTTGTTAATATCATCTAACAAATCGTTAGCCTGATTTTTTTCAATTAAGTTTCCTTTTATGTGCACTAACGCATATTTTTCCTTTTCTTCAATATCGTACCCGAATTCCATATATTTATTTATTATAAAGTCAAAAGTATTGGTTTATAGTTAAAGTGGCTTAAGGAATTATTTATTTTGATTAACAAAATGAATTACGCTACATCCATTCTGGATACACTTACAATACCTTTGATGTTTTTCAATTTCTGCATCAAAGTTTTAAGATGTTCAGTATCATGGACAAATAGCATAATATTTCCTTCAAATAAACCATCATTGCTTTCGATGTTGATGGAGCGAATGTTTACCTTCAATTCGTTGCTGATTACTTTGGTGATATTATTCACCACTCCAACCTCATCCATTCCGGTAATTCGAATACCAGCCAGAAAAGCAATTTGTTGCTGGTTGAACCATCTGGCTTTAACAATTCGATAAGCATAATTCGACATTAATTGAATGGCATTAGGGCAATTGGTACGATGTATTTTGATACCATCATTGATTGTGATAAAGCCAAATACATCATCACCTGGAATTGGTGAGCAACAAGGCGAAAGTTTGTAATCGATCTTATCCATCCCTTCACCAATCATAAGCATATCTGATTTGCCGCGCACTTTTTTAACCATCTCGTCAAAAGATTGCTGCTCAGATTTTGCGGGCAATTTTAATTTACCTTGTTCCTTTTGATCAAAAAAGTCACGTAGATTTTTAAGATCAATAACACCAACTGCAATACGATGATAAAAATCAAGGACATTACTTACTTTATAGAAAAGCAACAAGTCATTCATATTAAAATCTTGCTTTGGCAACTTCAGATTTTTAAACTTACGTTCAAATATTTCCTTTCCATCGTCAGCCAGCTTTCTTTTTTCTTCCTTTAGCGCAGTTTTAATTTTTGACTTTGCTTTTGCTGTAATAACAAACCCTAGCCAATCTTCTTTTGGATGTTGCTTGGCTGATGTAATAATTTCAACCTGATCGCCACTATTCAATTTATGACTTATTGGAACTAAACGGTGATTGATTTTAGCGCCAATACATTTCGAACCAATATCAGAGTGAATCTCAAAAGCAAAGTCGAGGGCAGTGCTATTTACCGGCAAGGTTTTGATATCTCCTGTTGGAGTGAAAACAAAAATTTCATCTGCAAAAAGATTTAATTTAAAATCGTCAATAAAATCCAACGCATTTGATTCAGGATTTTCCAGCATTTCTCTTATACGACCAATCCATTCATCCAGAGAGCTTTCTTGAGATGCTTCTTTATATTTCCAGTGTGCCGCATAACCTTTCTCTGCAATTTCATTCAT
>JANNXV010000167.1:0-14025 GCA_031409815.1 Bacteroidota bacterium | reverse complement strand
CCGGGATATCTTCTGTTTTTACTGAAAGGACCACGATACAATCGTCACCATCTTGCCAATCGGCTGGAGTGGCAACACTATATTTAGCTGTGAGTTGCAAGGAATCAATTACACGCAATATCTCATAAAAATTTCTGCCGGTAGAAGCAGGATAAGTAAGTGTGAGTTTAACTTTTTTATCAGGTCCGATAATAAAAACTGAACGAACTGTTTGCGAATCGTTAGCATTCGGATGAATCATGTCATACAAATTGGAAATTTTTCGATCTTCATCAGCAATTATTGGAAAATTGACCGTTGTGTTTTGTGTTTCATTAATATCCGGTATCCATTTTGCATGTGATGCTAATGGGTCAACACTTAACGCAATCACTTTTACATTTCTTTTTTCGAACTCCGATTTAAGTTTTGCGGTACGACCTAATTCTGTTGTACAGACCGGTGTAAAGTCAGCAGGGTGTGAGAATAATAATCCCCAATGATCACCGAGCCAATTATGAAAATCAATTTCACCTTCCGATGTTTTTGCATTGAAGTCGGGAGCAATGTCCCCTAAACGAATTGACATGACATTTACTCTTTAAGTTTATTTTTTGTAATTCTGTGATAAGAGACTTTAAAAGTAATTACAAAATAATAGTTTCTTTGAATAACTTAAAAACTTCATCACTAACTAATAATTCCCTTAACATATTCTTGAGTAAGTTTTTCTTTGGGATTTTCGAGTACTTCTAAAGCTGGTCCATGTTCTACAATTTCTCCCATGTACATAAATATTACATAATCTGCAATACGTCTTGCCTGACGAAGAATATGCGTTACCATAATGATGGTGTACTGATCCTTTAATTCAACAAATTTTTCCTCGATCCACTTACTTGAGATGGGATCAAGTGCTGATGTGGGTTCATCGCCAAGAATAATAGATGGTTCAACGGCAAGTCCTCTTGCTAAACAAAGTCGCTGTTGTTGACCAATAGAAAGTTTGGCGGCCGGATGATCTAGTCGATTTTTAACTTCGTCCCAAAGTGAAGCTACTTTTAAATAGTGAGTTACTTTTTCTGCATGAATTTTTTTATCGGT
Organism: Bacteroidota bacterium; assembly: GCA_031409815.1. Lineage (GTDB taxonomy): Bacteria > Bacteroidota > Bacteroidia > AKYH767-A > OLB10 > JANLUX01. The sequence continues at coordinate 12,942 of JANNXV010000167.1, read as the reverse complement.
TATGCCATGAATTTTTAAGCCGTAAACAACATTGGCATGTATTGACATCGGAAGTGGAGTAGGGCGTTGATTGAGCAAACCCATTTTCTTGCGAATCGAAGTGATATCAGCATTTTTATCATAAATATCCTGCCCGTCTACGATTACCTTACCTTCAATTCTTGTGTCAAGATTGTTTTCTAATAAGCGATTAAAAGATTTAAACAATGTAGTTTTTCCACAACCTGAAGGTCCAATGATACAGGTGATTTTTTTTTCCGGAATTTCAACATTGATGTTTTTTAGAATATGATTTTTTCCTATATAAACATTTAAATTCTGAACTTTAATACTGGAAGAATTTGGCATAATTTAAATCTTATGTTTTGATAATTTATTGGAAATGATTCGCGAAGTAATGCTTATGAATAGAACAATAATTGTAAGTATCAAAGCAGCTGCATAGGCTCGTCCTTGCACTTCTTCAATTGGGCTGCTTAATTGAAAGAAAATAGCCAATGGTAAAGTGGCAGCGGGCTGACTTAATGAGGTGGGAATGCTATCAGTATATCCTGTAGTAAACAATACACAGGCAGCATCACCTATACCTCTTCCAAACGAAAGTAAAATGGCAGTTAAGATACCGGGTGCAACTTGACGTAAAATAACTAATGATGCTTCCCAGCGAGTTGCACCTAATGAATAAACTGCATCATTTAGTTCTTTAGGAACTAATCGCATTACCTCATCCATTGTTCGTACCATGATTGGTATTACTAAAATTGTAACAGTTATGATACCAGCCAGAACTGAAGTTTTTAGTCCTAACGCAATCATTAAGGTAAATCCGAAAGCTCCGTAAACAATAGAAGGTACTCCGTACATTATATCGAAAGATGCTCTCACTAAACTAACCAGTTTCGAATCTTTTGGTAAGTAAACATTTAGATACAGTACTATTGGTACACTAATAATTAAAGCAAGAGCGGTGGCTCCTCCTGCAACGTACATAGATCCAATAATTGCATTTAATATACCGCCACCTTTTCCTATATAGAAACCTCCCTCAGGAATTTTACTTATCATATCCCAACTCATTGATGGCAAACCTTTGCTTACTATTGTATAGAGGATTGAAAGAAGACTAAGTACTATCACGAATGCGGATAGTTTCATCAAAAATTTAAAAAACATTTCTTCTGCTTTTTTCATATTTTAAATCGTTTTTCCAATCGTGAAAGGGTATATCTTGAAATCAGGTTAAACACAATAATGATGATAAATAAAATAAGAGCAGCCAACATTAACGCTGAATCATATAATGGAATACTCATCATTTCTCCATAGTTATTTGCGATTAAAGCAGGCAGCGGATAAGATGAATCAAAAATTGAATGTGGCACTTCCGGAATGTTTCCGCAAACCATTAACACCGCTATTGTTTCTCCAAGTGCTCTTGAAATGGCTAATACTACAGCTGCAATTATGCCGGGCACTGCTTTACGCACAACAACCAATTTGGTAGTTTGCCATTTTGTAGCTCCCAATGATGCTGATGCATCTCGTAATTCAATTGATATAGCACTAAAAACTTCTCCAAGTATGCTTAAAATCAATGGGAATATCATGATGGACAGTACAATTCCCCCGGCTAACACACTGTAGCCAGTTGAATACTCAACAAAATGAGGAGCAATATATTCTGAAATAATTGGGACAACAGTTAAAACGCCCCAAACACCAAATACAACCGGTGGAACACCTGATAAAACATCTACAACAGGATTGATAACTCGTTTTACCCATGATGGAGCATATTCCGAAAGATAGATTCCTGTAAGCAAACAAAGAGGAAATGAAATAACAAGTGCCATGGCAGTTACCCAAAAAGTTCCCATGATAAACGGAAAAAAACCGAATTGGAATTTCATAGGTCTCCATGTTTCGGAGAACAGCATTTGAAATAAAGAATGTTCGCGAAGAATTGGAAGGGCTTTGATAAATAATCCAATACCAACAAAGAATATTAGGGCTACAGCAAAAATGGTAAGGCTATGCATCACCCTCGCTGTTACTTTGTCAATTATTAGTCTTCTTGTTATCACAACTTTAAAATTAAATATAAGATTAGGTTATTTCGTTTTATTTATTTCAACTAACAGTTGCTCTTTCGATAAATTGATATAACCAGATTCATGAACATATTTTTGTCCCGCATTTAAACAGTAGGATAGAAACGCTTTTACAATTGGATTGAACGATTTTCCTTTGGTTACAAAATACAAATCGCGAGCAGGAGGTGAGGGATATTTACCGGAAGAAATAGCTACGGTTAATTCATCTAGCGTGTCATAAAAATTTTCGTCAGCATCAATTTTACCATTGTTATTAAAATCGATTGGTAAAACTCTTACTCCGTATGTTTGACGATGGGTTTTCATATCGTATACATAAACAATATTGTTATAGCCAATTCCAATAGCATCCTTTTTTACCGCATTAGCAACCCCCGGATCACCAAAAACACCAACGCCAAAAAGATCTTCCTGATTTATCTTGAAATACTTTGCCCAAGTTTCTCCTGCGCCAGATGCATCTGAACGTGTATAAACATGTAGCTTGATTCCTGATTTAATTCCTGTAGCCTGCGACCATGTTTTTGATTTGCCGGTTGCCCATAAACTACTTAGACCAGAATACTTAATTCCTCTTTTTAAAAGTTCATTTAATAAAGGATTGGAAGCACTTATAGTAGGAAGCACAGCATCTTTAGCAACAGCAATGGCAATTGCACCTTTTTTGGTTTCTACAGGGTTAATATCTCTTGATATCATTCCTATATCTGCTGCTCCTGTTAAAGCATCTGTCATTCCTTTGCCAGCGCCACCAGCCGAAATATCAATATTAACTCCTGGGTTCAGTTTTTTAAACTCTTCTGCCCATTTAACCGCAAGCGGATACAAAGCAAAAGCTCCTGAAATTGCTATGTGTCCTTTTAATTTAGCCTGGGCAAAAACAAACGAATTGGTAACAGTTATGCTTAGAATAAAAGATAGTATCGTAAACTTGAATTTCATTTTCAAAGCTTTAAATAATGGTTAGCATTATTGCTTTTTGTCATTTGCTCTTCAATTATTTAATAGGTAAACATAACTTATTTTTTTCTTATCAGCCATTTCAATTAGATGAAATGAATACTAACAAGTTGATCAGTTTTTTTGAAGTAATTTCTAATTTGTTGTTGTAGTATCCATATAAACGATTTTGCTTAGAACTAGTTACAATTCTTTAGAAAGCAGTAATTTACTGTTAGTTGGAGTATTCTATTCTTTAACTTGTTTTCTATTAACATAATAAAGTCTATCGAATTAGTAGATTTAACACAAATATACAGTGTCAATCAACATTTGTCAAGATTTACTTTTTAGTTGCTTTGGATTTCTTTAAGCGCAGTTCTCTTTTTATCAAATCAGCAAGCGTTACTTTGGTCAGGATGGCGGTGGTGGCTTCGCGTACTTCACTAACCACGCTTCTTAAGCCGCAGGTGGCCTCATTTTCACATTCTGCACAGGGCTCATAATATTTATCAGAAACACAGGCTATGAGTGAGATAGGCCCGTCAATTAACCTGATTACAAAACCTAGGTTTACCTCCTCAGCACTTTGTTGCAGATTATATCCTCCAAATTTTCCCTTTTTACTTTTTAAAATTCCGGCACGTTTCAGCTCAAGTAATATAGCTTCTAAAAATTTTTTGGGAATGTTTTGTGCTTCCGATATTTCTGAAATAAGTATCGGGTTGATATCAGATTGTTTGGCTATATACTCCAATGCTTTCAATGCATACTTGGCTTTTTTCGATAACATTATAAGTTTTACGTATATAGAATTAGTAGGGTTACAAAGTTAAACTCAATACTTGCTTTGACAAGTAGTTATTGTAAGATAGGGAATCGAGTTTCTTAAGCTAATTTTTCTTTCAAAAAACTTCCTGTAATGGAAGCTTCACATTTTGCCAGGTCTTCAGGCGTACCTTCAAAAAGTAAATGTCCGCCATTTTCTCCTCCATCAGGACCTAAGTCAATTATCCAGTCGGCAGATTTGATGATCTCAAGGTTATGTTCAATTACAATTAATGTGTTGCCGTTTTTAACCAATGCATTAAATGCATCTAACAGTTTTCTAATATCATGAAAATGCAAACCTGTAGTGGGTTCATCAAAAACAAAAAGTGTGTTGGAGGTATGATTTCCTTTAGTGAGGAAAGAAGCAAGCTTAATACGTTGCGCTTCACCACCACTCAAAGTGCTGCTGCTTTGTCCGAGTTTGATATAACCCAAACCAACATCAGCCAGCGGTTGAATTTTGGCAGTTATTTTTTCATGCGTGGTTTTATATTTACTTGGTGCACTTTCTTTACTAAAAAATCCCAATGCATCATCCACTGTCATTTCCAAGATGTCAAAAATGTTTTTGTTGCGATATTCAATCGATAAAATTTCTTCCTTGAAACGTTTGCCTTTGCATTGCTCACACTTCAAATGAATATCGGCCATAAATTGCATTTCCACTGTAATTATTCCTTCTCCCTGGCAACGCTCACAACGACCACCATCCACATTAAACGAAAAATGAGAAGGTTTTAAACCACGCTGGTGAGAGAAAGGCAAATCAGCATACAATGCACGCACGTCATCATACGCTTTTATGAAAGTAACTGGATTGGAGCGTGATGATTTTCCGATTGGATTCTGATCTACTAATTCAGTAGAAGTAATATCGGTGTATTGTCCATCGAGCTTATCAAAATTTCCGGTTTGCTCACCGTAGCCACCAGAAAGTTTTCGGATGGCAGGATAAAGAATTTTTTTTACCAATGATGTTTTCCCTGACCCACTGACACCAGTAACGACTGTCATAATTCCAAGCGGAAATTTTACATTGATATTTTTCAGATTGTTTTCACGTGCACCATTTATGCCAATAAATTTTTTCCATTTCCTGCGATGATCAGGCAATGGAATCTGTTCGGTATGATTGAGGTATTGAGCAGTAAGACTGGAACCACTTAAAGCAAGCTCTCTGAAATCTCCCTGGAATATCAATTGCCCGCCACCTGTTCCTGCCATAGGCCCAATGTCAATCAACTGATCGGCAGCACGCATAATTTCTTCGTCATGCTCCACCACAATTACAGTGTTGCCCAATTTCTGTAATGATTTTAAAACAGTAATCAAACGATTGGTATCGCGAGGATGCAAACCAATGCTCGGTTCATCTAAAATATACATCGAACCTACCAGACTGCTTCCAAGCGAAGTGGCAAGATTAATACGTTGTGATTCTCCACCTGATAACGTATTGCTCAAACGATTCATGGTGAGATATCCCAAACCTACATCATCCAAAAATTGCAAGCGGTTAACTATTTCAGTCAACAAACGTTTGGCGACTATCTCATCGCGCTCATCCAGGTTGATGTTTTTAAAAAACTGTAGGTTGTCCTTCACCGGCATCAATACCAGTTCGCTGATGCACAAATTATCAATCTTCACATACTGCGCATCTTTGCGCAAACGAGTTCCTTTACATTCAGGACAAATGGTTTTTCCGCGATATCGCGAAAGCATCACACGGTACTGAATTTTGTAAGTCTGTTCTTCCACGTATTTGAAGAACTTATTTAACCCTTTGAAATGCTGATTTCCTGACCATAATAATTCCTTATGATAAGCGCTCAATTCAAAATAGGGTTTGTGGATAGGAAAATCGAATTTGTATGCTGTCATTACCAACTCATCATTCCACTCTTTCATCTTTTCGCCTCGCCATGCAACAATGGCCCCGTCATAAACCGAAACGCTTTTATCCGGTATTACCAGTTCCTCATCAATGCCAATTACTGAACCAAATCCTTCACAGTTTTTACAGGCACCGTATGGGTTATTAAAACTGAAAAGATGAGTAGAAGGTTCTTCAAAGGTGATTCCGTCTAATTCGAATTTGTTGCTGAATGTGAGTGTTGAAGTGTTGAGGTGTTGAGGTGTTGAGGTGTTACTCAAATCCCAAACTTTGCAAACACCGTGTCCTTCATTGAAAGCGGTTTGAACGGAATCAGCGAGTCGTGTTTTTAATTCATCGTCTGGTGTTCCATTCAATGCGATACGATCTATTAAAATTTCAACTCCTTCCATTTGCTGATTGATGCTCTGAGGAAGGGGTTCTTCTTTTTTCTTTTTAGTTGTTTTAACGGATTTTAATTTTGGTTTTTCTGTAAAGGTTTCATTAGCGTAGGTTTCTATTTCTTTTAATTCTCCATTCACCAATACACGCGTAAAACCTTTTTGTGTGAGGATGGCTAATTCTTCCTGCAATGTTTTTCCATCGTGCAACCACAACGGGGCACTTAGATAAAATCGTCCTTCCTGTTTTGATATAATGGCATCAACGACATCAGCAACCGTATCTTTTTTTACAAGCTGACCGCTGATGGGCGAATACGTTTTACCGATGCGTGCAAATAATAATTTGAGATAATCATAAATCTCCGTACTGGTGCCAACCGTTGATCGAGGATTTCGTGTATTTACTTTTTGCTGAATAGCTATAGCAGGAGCAATGCCCAGAATATAATCCACTTCAGGCTTATCCATTCTGCCAATAAACTGGCGCGCATAAGCACTCAGACTCTCCACATAACGTCTCTGACCTTCTGCATAAAGTGTATCAAATGCAAGCGAACTTTTACCAGAGCCGCTCAAACCGGTTATCACTACAAAATGATTGCGGGGAATAGCCACATCTAACTTCTTGAGATTGTGTACGGCTGCACCTTTGATAATAATGTATTGCTTGGGACTTAAAGTACTGACGTCAACTGTTTTGGACATGATAAAAAATGAGGCCGCAAATTTATTGATAATAGTGAGCAGTTCATGAAGTGGGTCTAAGTGCGTGAATTAAAAATCAGCGTTGCCACATTCCGTTCACCACCCTCACCACCTCATTCGTATCAATCAAATTCATACAATTAAAATGCGTGAGCGGACATTTTTGATATCCAATCTTAGAACAAGGCCGGCACGGAAGATTATTTACTTCAATAATTGCGGAGCCTTTTTCAGAAGATGGGAGGTAAGGATACATACCGAATTCGGGAATGGTGTTTCCCCAGATGGAAATGATTCGTTTTTTAAAAGCGGCAGCAATGTGCATCAGGCCAGTGTCGTGTGTGATAATCACGGATGCTTGTTTTACAAGTGATGCCGATTGACCTAAATTATATTTTCCGCAGGCATTATAAATAGTTGTTCCCACTTGTTTTTCAATTTCTGCTGCACGTTCTACATCTTCCTTTCCACCTAATAAAACAATTGGCTGTTGCAAGTCTTTGCACATCGTAATTAATTTTTCGAGCGGCATTATTTTGGTGTTGTGCTTTGCACCAATGGCAATTCCAATATAGCCCTGCTGATGTGTATGGGGAAGCTGCTGAATGATTATTTCATCTTCTTTAAGTATAAAAAAATCAAGGCCTTCTCCGTCATTTTGCACATTCAAATTTTGGAGAGTTTCAAAATAACGATCCACAATATGTTTGTGAGGTAAAATGTTTTTTCCAAAATTTACCAGTAGCCATTTTTCAAAATTCAGTTTATCAAACGAAAATGATTTTTTATGTAATGTCAGTTTAACTCTTGCTGAACGAAGGTTGCGATGAAGATCAATCACATAATCGTAATTTTCCTTTTTTAAGTCAGGCATTACATCCTTTAATGAACCATCGGTTGCATACACTTTATCAACGTAAGTATTTGCCGTTAATATATCCTGAAAACCTTTTTTGGTAAGCACATGCACTTCTGCATTTGCAACTTGTTCTTTTATGCAGCGTAAAACAGGAGTGGTGAGTACAATATCACCAATGGAACTAAAACGAATAATTAAAAATTTTGCCAAGTATATTTTAATCTAAGGCAACCAAAATAGCTAATTTTACAACCATGCAATTAATTGACACGCATATTCATTTATATGCTAACGAATTTAACGATGATCGCGATGAACTGATCCGCCTTGCAGTGGAGCAGGACGTGCAATATTTTATGATGCCCAATATTGATAGTGGTTCAAAAGATGCGATGATGCATTTGGCAGAACGATATGAGGAACAATGTTTCCCGATGATGGGTTTGCACCCTTGTTCAGTCAAAGAAAATTACCGAAAAGAGTTAAAGGCAGTTGAAAATGAACTGAAGAAAGGACTTTATTATGGAGTAGGGGAGATTGGTTTGGATTTGCACTGGGACTTGAAATTTGTAAAGGAACAGGAGGAAGCGTTGAAGATACAATTGCAGTGGGCTGCAGAAACCAATTTACCTGTTGCCATCCATTCGCGCGAATCAACCGCTCAAATTATCGAAATCATTCAAAAGCTTAAACTACAAAACCTGAAAGGCATTTTTCATTGTTTCACCGGAACTGTTGAACAAGCCAAAACAATTATTGATTTAGGTTTTTACCTAGGAATAGGAGGTGTGCTTACGTATAAAAATTCAGGTTTGGATAAAACAGTAACAGAAATTGATCTTAAGCACCTAGTATTGGAAACGGATGCTCCTTATCTTCCGCCAACGCCACATCGTGGCAAACGCAATTTGCCCGCTTATTTATTTTTGATTGCAGAGAAACTTGCTTCAGTAAAAAATGTTTCTTTGAATGAGGTGGCAGAAGTAACTTCAGATAACGCTATTGAGCTTTTTCAGATTTAATCTTAATGGAACACGGATGACGCGGATTTGTCGGATTAGCGCAGATTAAATCTGTCTTGATCAGTTAGATCTGAGTTGTCGTCTCTGTTTCAACTCTTAATCCGTTTTTAGTCTGTCGCATCCGTGTCATCTGTGTTCTATTTCAACCCTTAATATGTTTTGATCAGTTGCATCCGTGACATCTGTGTTCTATTAAATCTATTTATTTTTAACACGTGAAAAAAATTCTTGTTATTTATACAGGTGGTACCATCGGTATGCATCACGATCAGAAAGGAGTATTACGGCCGTTTGATTTTGGAAAGATTAACGAACAGGTTCCGGAGTTAAAAAGATTGGATGCAACCATTCATCACCATGCTTTTGAAGAACTGATTGACAGCAGTAATGTACAACCTCAATTCTGGGTGGAACTTGCCACACTAATCGAAAAAAAATATGCTCAGTATGACGGTTTTGTAATTCTACATGGAACGGATACAATGGCTTATTCTGCTTCGGCACTCAGTTTTATGCTCGAGCATTTGGGCAAGCCTGTAATATTTACCGGTTCCCAACTCCCATTAGGTGCAATTCGTACTGATGCAAAAAGAAATTTGGTTACAGCTATTGAACTCGCTGCTGCTGATGTAGTAATTCCTGAAGTGTGCATTTATTTCAGCAGCCAGTTGTTTAGGGGAAATCGTGTGGAGAAATTTACCTCCTCGCAGTTTGATGCATTTCAGTCGCTCAATTATCCGGTTTTGGCTGAAACTGGTGTTGATATACATTTTAATGAACTCCGCATTTTACCTTCACCAAAAAGGAAATTAAAAGTTCATAAGCAGTTGAATCCTCATATTGGTTTGATTAGGATTTTTCCTGGCATCACAGGGCAATGGATGAATAATGTTTTTTCTACTGAAAGTTTGAAGGCAGTTGTACTGGAAACTTACGGAAGCGGAAATGCACCTACAGATAAGTGGTTTATAGATGCCTTACAAAAAGCAATTGCAAAAGGAATTGTTATTTTAAATGTATCGCAATGTAGTGGTGGCAGAGTAGAGCAGGGAAAATATGAAACCAGCTATCATCTAAAAAAGATGGGTGTGATAAGTGGCGCAGATATTACCACCGAAGCAGCCTTGACTAAACTGATGTTTTTGTTCGGGCAGAACTTAGAACGTAAAAAAATTGAGAAACTTTTAAGTCAATCGTTAAGAGGGGAACTGACTCCTTAATGAAACCTTCTGGCTTTAGAATTTGAATTACAATTTATTTTTTTGTGTCTAATGACCAAACGAATTTTAATCCGCTTTTTATAAACCCTGATGTCCCATAATCAACGCCTAAAAAATTAAAGGATGGACTGACATTAATATTCATTTCGACTCCGCATTTTGAATTGAACGGGTATTTAATTCCTACTCCGGTAAAAGTGGAGATAGCCCACCATCCATGCTCGTAAAATTTTTGTCCATTATAATAATCTTTCTCAATTGAATAAGTGAAAGGAATACCCAATTCAAAAAATAATCCTTGCTTATTTGTCATGAGATAATATCTCCCTGATAATATGATTGCTTGATCGAGATGAATCCAGCTTCTTTGATTTTTAGCTTCAATAAATGTTTGATAGTATGATTCATTATTCGCTGTATACTTGCGTTTAGCAAAATTGTATCCTACATTGTAAGAAAATTTATGTGCTAAACATCTCTCGAAATTCAACTCGTAGCTTGGATAATTAAGCTTGCCTAACTTATGATCAGCAAAATCAGCATTGAAATTAACACCAGCTTTAATCACTGAATTTTGGCTGAATAAATTGACTGTAGAAATTAGCATAAAAATAATGATGAGTAACTTTTTCATGAGGATTAGTTTTAGTGATAACCAAAAATAGTTAAATTTATTATGATTTGAATAATATTGTCCTCTAAAATTTTCAAATTATAAACAAAGTGTCTTTCTACGATTTATCAAAATCTGAACGTATAGAACTTGTTGAGAAGATCAGCAAAGAAATAATTGCTGAAGTAAACAAATCTAAATTCAAGTATACGAATACTTATTTTTCTAATGAGGACACGTACATTCGTAAGTCAGCCTATTTGGCAATCGGACGAATTTATGCTGAGCATAAAAATTTACAGCATAAAATAATCAGGTTGCTAGATCAGTTGCTTCAGGAGGAAAATTTTAAAATAAGGCAAACTGCAATCAACGCGGCAGGAGAAATTGGCAAATACGATTTTGAAACTGTTCAAGAGTTTTTTGACAAAGGACTGTTTGATCCTCATCACTCACCCAGAAATGCAGTAATTGGTTCTGTTAAAAAAATGGGTGAAGTAAATCCTAAACCTGTTTTAAGCTGGGCAAAAAAATATCTGCATCATCCCGATAAGGAAATCCGCAGAGAGATTTGCCATGGAATTGAACTGCGTGGTAGGAAGTTTCCACAGGATATTTTGCCGATGTTAAAAGAACTTCAATTTGATAAAACTGCCAGAGTGCGTAACACTTTGGTTCATGTGCTCGGTCAGATTTCATATAAGAAGGGTTGTATTGAGACTGTTATAGCACATTTGAGACATTGGGATAACAAAGAACTGGTTAAAGATGCTCTGGATGAAATTGTTGATGTACATGATCGATATAAAAACTTTGCTGTTAAAACACAAGAGGAAGCAATATCGTATATTGAAGAGAATTATGGTTGACCAGCATACGCTTCACTTTTATAGTTTTACCACGTGAAAATTTCAAACAAATTCTACTCGATATTATTAGTACTAAATATTTTGGGTAATACACTTTTTTCGCAGGATAATAAGCTAATAAAAGGAAGTGTAACTGATTTTAGAACAAATGAGCGAATACCATTTGCTGTTATTAGTTTAAAACATCAACTTATTGGAACTAACACCAACGAAGAAGGCGAGTTTGTCTTCTACTATCCTAAAGATTTAATCAACGATTCAGTAATAATAACTTGCCTGGGCTATAAGAGTAAGGCATATGCACTTGGTTCCATTCAAACTCCGTTAAATGTAAAATTAGAAGCCTTTTCCTACGAGTTAGCTGAAGTGGTAGTTCGTCCTTTATTACCTACCGATTATATTAAAATGGCCATGAAGAATGTTAAACAGAATTATCCTCAACAACCGTTTACCTCGCAGGCATATTATCGTGAACAGTTGAATGAGAATGAAACATTAATCAAACAAACAGAGGCAGTTTTTAAAACCTACTACCCAAATTATCAGGACACAATTAAGAATCAACATCAATTGTTATTATATCGAAAGGCTGATGACAAACAAATTGCTTTTATGCGAGAAGAAGCTGAAAAAAGGAAAGACAAAAAAGTAAGAAAGGCAAAGAAGAAGGGAAAAGATACTTCTGAAATGGAGAGTGAGGATGCTTTAAAAGTAGGTTTTGGTGGACCGGAAACTGTTATTGGTTTGGATTTTATTAAGGATAAAGAAGCATTCTTAGACAGTTTGCAATTCAAAAAGTTCAATTATTCTTTTGGTGGTTCATCCAGTTATCAAGATAAGGAATTGATGATAATAAATTTTGAAGCACGCAAACAGATTGACCACGTAAAACCAAAAGGTAAAATTTATTTGGACGTGCAATCGTTGGCAATAACAAGCATTGAGTACAATGCAGAATTTGAAATTCCTTTACTTTATAAACCCGTTCTCTTTTTATACGGAATAAGTATTGATGACGCTGTTTTTACTAAAAAACTTCAATATCACGAAGTAAACGGAACATGGTATCCAAAAGATTTTCAATGGATAGGTAAAGGAAGTATTACAAAACGGCATATGTTTAGTGCAAATGACCGTTCGGAATTTTTAATTGAACAACTGTTTTTTATTAATAAAATGCAAACAAGTAATAATAAGCCTATACCTGAAGCAACTAGATTTAAAGCCGATAAAAAAATTGAAGAGCAGGTGCACAACGATTCTGGTGTTACATGGTCGGAGATGAATCAGGTGCAGAGAACCGTGAAATAAAATACGTGACATTAACACTTTCCGTTTGAATTATTTTTGACACTATCCCACAAAGTGTGTAAGTAGATTTTTAGATTATTAAACGATTTTCAAACATAATTAAAAATTGATTTAAAATTTGTCCCCAGTTTTTGATGGGCATTGTCCATTTTTTTGTTGACTCGTTGATGGCGAGATAT
>JANNXV010000166.1:0-9810 GCA_031409815.1 Bacteroidota bacterium | reverse complement strand
ACAGTTTTTTCTTCACCAGTATTAAAATTAATTGCATTAACCGGCAATACTTGTAAAGAAATATTTTTAAGATTAGACACTTCAGTATTATACTCCTCAACCGAATTTTTCAAGTCACTTAATTTACTTTCAGCATCTGAGTTATTCTCAAAAAAAAGTCTTACCCATCCTTCCTCTATTACCTGATGCTGTTTAACAAAATCATCCTTCAGCGCCATTGTACCTGTTGCCCAAAGCAGAATTTCTCCTTTTAGAGCATTAGCTGTTTCCATCACTCTTGCCCCCTTTACAATAATAGTTGTCTGAGCATTATTCTCTTTCAAAGTGGTTCCCACTTGTTTGATTTCTGTAGCAAGAATCATTTCCGTTCGCATATATGCTGAAGTGTTATTAATGTTCATCAATTGTGATGATTGAGGCGAACGAGCAAGCGCAAGAAACAATCCACATCCGGCAACCATTAAAATACTGGTAACAATTGTATTGGCTTTAGAATCGGGATTCTTAATTCCACTAAAAAAATAGAGCGGAATGTAAACCAAACCCATGATAGTTAATGAAAGTAAACCCATCATGTTGGCTCCCGGCCAATGTTGTATTTTAAACATGATTGCCATGCTGATTAAAATAGCAATAAGCGAACCTGTGGCAAGTACTAACTTGTCTTTTAAATGTTGTTTTTCTTTAACCCTAACAGTAAAGATCAAAGGCAGAAACACCAAACTAAATAAAGTTATACCTACCACTAAGCATATACTTGCACCTGGCCAGTGCATAAATTTAAATAGGATGCCAAGCATTAAAATTGAAGCAGAAATAGTTCCGCTTACAAACATTGTTTTTCTCATTTTATAATAGTTTTTATTGATTAAAAGGGCTTTTGTCTCCTCTTCTATTTCCGCCAAACTACTCCTATAGAAAGTCGATATGGTGGTAGCATAGAATTGCTCGAAGTCCCCATTTTCTTCAAGCTCACTTTCAATAATACAACAGACATGATCAAGAATATTCTGTTGTATATCTTCTAGCTCGATGCCATTACGTCTAATGTCATCAAGAATAAAGTCTATTTGTTTTTCACTTATCGGATACATTATATGCTAACAGTTTTTATTCCCAACAAAATTTTCATCGTGATCATAAAATCCTCTAGTTCACTTAATCTTTCTTTGGAAACCGACTTTCCATCTTGACTCAGTGAATAATATTTGCGAACTCGTTTTCCAATATATTCTGTTTCTGTAACAAGTATTCCTTCCGCCTCCATCGAATGCAACGATGGATACAAGGCACCCTCTGTTAACTGTATTTTACCTTTTGTTAACTCTTTTACTGTTTGTGTTATTTCATAACCATACATTCTTTTATTGTCCTGCAAAAGTTTTAATATGATAGTTTTTAATGTGCCCTTTATAAGCTCTGATGAGTAAATCATAATTTAAATAATAAGATGAATTGCAATAATACATCTAAGTCTTATGTATTATTGTATTATGTATTGAAAAAATATTTATATTGCTGAATATCAATACCTATTTCTAATTAGTACTACAACAATCCAATTGGATTTTGATGATTTGTACGGGAAAATGTGTTGCTATTTTTAGCAACAAAATTTAATACCTTCTCAAAACAAAATAAATATTGAATTCAGAAAAAAAACACCATCAAATCACAAAAAAAGCCCATCAAAACAATTTGATGGGCTCATTAAGATTAAAGTTTCGAGTTCAATACACTTTCAAGCCATTTTCAAAGATTCGGCTTTACCAAGATCTCTTAAATGGCTAACATGTGCTTTAATTGCGCTTAAAACTGTAGGATACTCAATGTATCTAACATTAAATTCTTTGCAAGTATCTCGCACAAGTTTTGAAATTTCAGGATAGTGAATATGGCTTATGCGTGGAAAAAGGTGATGCTCAACTTGAAAATTTAAACCACCAACCATCCAACTAACAAATTTATTATTGGTTGCAAAATTGGCTGTAGTATTAACCTGATGCAATGCCCACTCCTGCTCTATTTTATTGGTTTGCTCATCAGGCTGTGGAAATGATGTATCAGTAACTATGTGTGCCAATTGAAATACAACAGCAATCACTAATCCGGTAACAAATGACGTAATAGCATAACCTATAACTGTATCAAGCAATCCTACTTTAAATATTGGTATGATTATAAAAACTGAAAGGTAAGTGATTTTACTTGCCCAGAAACCCAAGTGATCCTTTAGTTTCATTCTACCCAATGGAATATCGCCAATGCGTTTCTTAAAATACTTCTGAAAATCCATAAAGAATACCCACATAAAATAAGTAACTCCATATAACATCACCCAATAAATATGTTGAAAACGATGAAACCAATATCTTGGTTGCTGATCATTAACGCGCATCCAAGGTTTAACATCAATGTCCTCATCAACACCTTCAATATTTGTAAACGAGTGATGTATTAAATTATGCTTTGCTTTCCACATAAATGAACTGCCACCCATTAGACTAAGCGAAAAAGCCATGATATTGTTGACATATTTGTTTTGAGAATAACTTCCGTGAGCACCATCATGCATAACATTAAAACCAATTGTTGCAAATGTGATTCCTAATAAAGCACAAAGCATAATTGCCAGCCACCCCGGAGGAGTAAAGAATACCAAGGTAATATAATTAGCTACCAAAGCCAGACCTAGCACAATTGTTTTGTGATAGAGTTTGAAGTTGCCTGTTTGCCTGATATTGTTATTTTTAAAGTATGCCTCAGCACGCGCAATTAATGCATCATGAAAAGGACTTAGCTTATTATTAAACTTAATTGTTGCCATAGGGGGGCAAAAGTAAAGGTTATTCAGGCTCAAATAGATGATAAAATTCATACTTTTATCAACCATCCTGATACACTTTTTATTGAAAATACCTATTCGAGTCTTTTTTCAACTAACTATAATAATGTAGGTAAACGTTATAATAATTTAGGTAAAAGACAATATATAGTGGGTGAATTTCTTTTCTGTAACAATAAATAGTAAATTTGTGACGTTACTAAATAAAACACCATACAAAATTTTACACATTTTAGGTAGCTGCAGGTCGCTAAAAGTCCATCAAGAACAATTAACATCCAAAGTACTAAATACACATTAATAGAAATGATGTTTGAAAAAACTAAAGTTGAGTCAGTTGGATATTTTATGCATTAAGAAAATACTCTCAAGAAAATAAATTAAAAATCAGATCACTTAAATTGACCACTTCATGCAAGAAGATTAATGTTAAATCCAATCACTAATGCACACAATCTTATGCTAAAAAAATCATTTCCGGTTTACTATATATTTGCCAAATAATCGAACTTTAAACATTTAAAAATCAAACTTAAAACACAAAAAAAAATGAAAAATTATTTGATTCTGGCAGCACTTGGATTGCTGACCTTACAAAGTTGTAACAACCATCAGGCTGAGCTTGACAGGGCACTGCAAGAACGTGACTCGTTATTGGCTGTGATGGGCGGCCGTGATTCATCAATCAATGAATTTGTTGGAGCATTTAATGAAATCCAAGCTAATCTGGATTCAGTTACTGCACGCAGTGGAATGATATCTGGTAATATGACAAACCAAGGCGAATTACAACAGTCTACAAAAGATCGAATCAATGATGACATTTCAGCCATCAATAATATTATGGCTGAAAACAGTAAGAAGATTGCTGAACTCAACCGTAAGCTTAGAGCCTCCGGTGGAAAAAACAAAAAGCTGCAGGAAATGGTGGCTTCTTTAAATGCACAAATGGCTGATAAAAATCGTGAATTATCAAGTCTTAATGATCAACTGGCTGCATTAAATGCAAATGTTGCGATGCTGCAAATTTCGGTTGATACATTAAGTGCCGAAAAAGCTGAATTAACAAAGGAATTAGCAGAACAAACAACCACGATGCACACTGCACACTATGTGATTGGAAAAACAAAAGATCTTGAAAAAAGTGGGGTAATTGACAAAAAAGGAGGTTTGCTTGGAATGGGTAAAACATCAACCATGAGCGATAAAATTGATGATGGAAAATTTACTACCATCGATTACACTAAAACAACTTCAATTCCGGTAAACACTAAAGCAAAAGTAATTACCACTCATCCTGAAGACTCTTATTCTTTAGATAAAGATGACAAAGGAAAAGTTACTAATTTACGTATAACAAATCCAGAAAAATTCTGGAGCGCCAGTAAATATTTAGTGGTAATTACAGATTAATAGTAAGTAAAAAATTGCGCTGGCGCCCTGTAACAATACAGGGCGCCTTTTTATTTATTGCACTACAAAACTTTTAACTCCACTTAGGTTATTGCCACTAATTTTTGCAAAATACATTCCTGACGGTAAATTAAACTGAAGTTGATAATTTTTATCACCGATCAGTGTAGCAGTTTCTACTTTCCTGCCGGTGATATCAATAATCTCTAGACGAAATTCTTCCTGATATTTTTTAAAAGTATTGATTGTAAAACCACCGTTATTTAATGTTGGATATAATTCAATATCCATATTTGCAGCAGTCGTAACAATAGAATTTGTAATCAAATTAAGATCGGTTTCCCAAATGCCCCGACCAAATGTGCACACGTATACTTTATTAAGTGGCACATTAAATTCAATATCCTGTACAATCACATTTGGCATACCAAGGCTCACATTCATCCATGTGTTGGATGCACTATCAAGCAAATAAACACCGATATCAGTTGCAACAATAATTTTATTTGAACCAGGAACGCTCTTCACACAATTGACCGGAATATTTGGTAAGTTATAACTGATGTTTTGCCAGGTTGCTCCGCTATTATTTGTTTTAAAAACTTTATTTCCTACACTGAATTGTGCCATGCTTACATATGCAGTATTTGCATCTGTTTGACTTACCTCTACACTGGTATAATATAACGAATCAGGTAATCCTGAAGTAACATCTGTCCAACTGGCTCCGCCATTACTGGTAACATACATACTTGCAGGTACTCCATATTCGTACCTGATTCTTTTTGCTGCATAAATAACATCATTATTTGAATTTGCAACCGCAAGTGCAGAAATTTCATTGTCTGCAATACCCATTAATGGAAATGATGAAATCACATTCCATGTATTTCCATTATCCGTTGATTTGCTAACGTTAGAAAAGCCAGCATATAATGTACCAGGTTGGTTATAATCTGCTATCATTGGTGAGGTCCACTCTGCAACTTCTCCATTTACGTTTGGAAAAATTCCAAATGATGATACACCATCATCATTAGAATAGGTAAAATTGCCGTATTGACTCGAACCAAAAACTGCATCATCATTCAACGGATCCAAATAACAATCCATACCATCACCACCAAAAATGGTGTTCCACACTCCGTTATCGTAATAAAAAGTGGCATTGTCCTGTGCTCCGGCCACCAATCGTCCGGTAAGATTCCTTGAGCTTGACAAACGATAGAAAGATGAAACCTGCAACCCACTGCATAAGTTAGTCCATTGTGTAGGCCATGGTGTTCCATTGTTTGCATCCATCCAAGTCTGGCTGATAATATTGGTGGTACGATAAAGTCCGCCATCGTTGCAAACAAACATATTACCTGTCAATGGTTGCCGTTCTATAAAATGACAATCAGCATGCACCGTTGGCCCATATGATGTAGTCCAATGGCTTACGGGGTTAAAACTATTTGCCCCGTCAGTCGAAGCATATAAATTTACTCCGCCTGCATATACAATATCCTTGTCAATTGCATTCACACTAAAGCCTAAATCATAATTTCCTTGTCCGCCTGAACCAGTACCGTCACCAAATTCTAAAATATTTAATGTTGGCGGAATGTAATTCCAACTAGATCCGGCATCAGTGGTTTTATAAATTCCATACAAACCTCCAACCACATCAACAGTTAAAGCATAAAGGTAATTAGTATTACTTGGAGCAATGGCTAGTTTAACACGCTGCACTGTTCCCGTGCCCGGTATACCGGTGTTCAGCATCGTCCATGTATCACCAAAATCGGTTGACTTATAAATTGCAGCATAACCATCATTGGCATTCAGCACCCAACCTGTAGCAGCATACAACACATTGGGATTCACAGGATCCTGCAACATATCCCAAAACAAGGAATCCATCACATGATTCCAGGTTGCACCTGCATCACTACTCCTGTAAATCCCATTCGTACCACAAGCCACCAGTTCATTATTCAAAGTAGGATGTACAATAATTTTTCGGATCAATGATGCATCGCCCTGTGTCAGTTGAAAACTCAAACCGGTTGCATTCCACGTACTTCCTCCATCCGTTGTTTTATACACCCCTAAACCATAATGTGTATTTCTTTTTCTTCCGTTTAGGTTAAGCCCAAAACCAATGTATTCAAAATCGCATAACGAAATGTACATCGTATTAGGAGTAACCGGGTCAATGGCAATATCACTCACACGCGTAATCGGAAGGTTATCTGTCAAAGGCGTCCACGAAGTGCCGTTATTGGTTGTTTTCCACACTCCGCCTTGCGCCACACCTACAAAATAAGTATTGGCATCTGTTGGGTGAAAGGCAATACAGTTCATCCGCCCAATACCATTCTCCATATAACCGGTAAGATTGCCAGGCAATACATTGGGGCCTGTAGGTATCCAAGCGCCAATGTTGAATTTAGCCGATGCATCCGATTGCTTTTCGAGTGCAGCTTTTGTGAGCGCATCAATATAAGTGGCAGGATTGCCCGGGTTACCTTGCGCATCGGTATGCATTTGCATATCCATTTCCCATCGCTTAAAATATTTCCAGCCCTTTTGTTTTTTAAAATCAGTGGTTTGTTTCCAGCTATCAAACTGCAATTGCATTTGTTTGAACGAAAGTGGTTCAGCGCTTTGGCGCGATAAAAACTTTTGTGCATTTACATTTGTGCACCATAACATTAAAAATACTACACCTATAAATTTTAAATTCCTCATGTTTGTTTTAGTATGTGTAACCAATACCCAAAATTACGGGAAAAAGAGCAGGGAAATAATATTGTCTTGTAACATATAGCGAAAGCCTAAAAGTGGCTCTCTGTTGAGTGTTTCTAAGAAAAATCATGGATGTTTGAAGAAATGAACAGCTATGAGTTGAAACTCGAAATCAGGATCAATCATTCTAAGTCATTCTGATATTTTTTCTTAATCGTAAAAATAATTTCAATAAAACCAACTTATGGAAAAATATAATTTTAGTTAGTACTATAGCTGATGGATTCTTATGCACCAAATGCTTACTTTAATCAGGCCAACAATTCAATATTTTCTATTGAAGACGATCTTCGCAAGAGCTGAAATTTCAAATTAGACCACAGAATTAATTCAAGTTGCTTGTAAAGTCAAACCAAAGCAGTGGCATAAATATTACTTAATAACGCTACATGCTTTAGCATTACCCAAGTCACAAGATTTTCTATAGTCAGCTAAATAGGCAGTGTCGCCCATTGCATAATAACAAGTTGCTCTTTCAAAATAGAACGAATCATTCATACCATCAAGCTCAATTGCTTTGTTGTAATAATAAACTGCATTCACTAATTTTTCGTTACCACTATTACTTTTATTTAATTGATATTCTTTCATTGAGACATTGCCCAAATAACCCCACACTTGGGGTGACGACTCATCGAAAGATAAAGAAGCATAAAAATATCGCCTTGCTAATTTAAGATCATTAGTGTCTATTGAGTTCATCTTTAAAATACCTTGAGCTGCGTATTCATTTGCTCTTGCGCTATTTTGTTGAACTGATAAAGTTGAGTTTGGTCTCTTTGTTGGGTGATTTAGAAAATAATTTAAGTCTGACAGTTCAACAAACATAGCTAGCGGATCAAGGCTTGTTATGCAACTTTCAAATTGTGTAATTAAGATGCAAGTTGTTATCGATAGAATAACGGTAGACTTTAGAAATTTATTCATCGTCTTTTCGGTTTACGTACTTGTTGGTCCTTAATGTAACAACAATTATAGTATTTATTTAGCAATTGCTCAATATTTGAGTTAGTAAGAACTATTTGCAAGAGTACCAACTCCAATTAAAACGTTAGAATTAATTTAACTCGCATGTTAGAATAAGATAACAGATGGTGGGATATACTTTTATGAGTTGGTTCTTTCAATTAGAATAACATTTGAAATATTAAGGAAGATTTCACGCCAAATACCGTAACTTTACTTCATAATTAAATCCCTTAAATACACTTATGCACAATCAAGTTTTATTTTACAAGAACCTGTTTTATTCTTTAACTTTTATATTTTCCATTGCCTTTTTTACTAACAATGCACAAAGTGTTGCCACCATCAGAGGAACCATTGATAACACCAGCCTAACAACTATACAGATTGCAACCGACCGATTATACCTCGGCAAAGGCATTGAAATTGACACAATACAATTGACCAATGGAAAATTTGAATATACAACTCAGTTGAGCCAACCTCGACTGGTAGAATTTGTTGCCGGTGAAATGTCACAAACTATTTTTGTAGAGCCTGGCAATAGTGTTGAACTCGAAATCAAAAATAAGACGATACTTTTTTCAGGCGCTGGTGCTGAGCAAAACACTTTCTTGAAAAGTTTTTACATTACTTTTCAAAATGATTTTGTTGACACTTTGATGCAACAAAAAATGCTCAGCACCGGTGTGGATGCTTTTGAGATGGCCTTGTTTGAAAGCACCAAAAAGCAAAATGCATATTTGAAAAACTTTGCTGATAAAGATAAATTCACTTCGGCCTTTACTGCTTATATGCAAAACACTATCAACTATCATTATTGGGCTGCGCTACTCGCCTACCCTATTATTAATGCTAACATCAGTGCTAAAATTTTAACCGTTAATGCACTACCACAAATTATGTTTGACGGTTTTGATAAAGTAAAAGTGAATAATGATGACGCCATCAATACTGAATCATACCGCCAGTTTTTAAAGTACTATGTAATTTATTTTACATCAAAGAATAATGGATTTAACAAGTTTACCGATTTTTCGATTTCGGCTGACCGAAAACTAATGTTTGCAAAAGAAAAACTAACCGGCACCGCTTTCAACTATTGGCTAGCACAATTTTTAGTGGATGAGTGTGGACGTTTATCTCCCTATTACACCAAAAAATTATTTAATGACCTGTCAGAAGCTGACAAACAAAATGTGTACACCAAAGCCGTTAACAATGTTTGTGGTGAACGCATGGCGATGAAAGAAGAAAAAAAGAAGGAAGAGAAGCAAGTTGCATCAACACGTAAAAAAGATGATTTTTCCTTTACTGATGTCAACGGAAAAAAAGTGACCTTGAGTGATTTTAATGGCAAGGTGGTGTATATAGATTTTTGGGCAAGCTGGTGTGGGCCTTGCAGAAAAAACATGCCTTTTTCGAAACAACTGCATGCACAACTTACTGATAAGCAAAAGAAGAAAATTGTTTTTTTATACATCTCTATAGATGAAGACCTTGCCGCGTGGAAGAAAGGGATTAATGATTTGGGAATTGAAGGCGTGAATGTGATCTCGCCCGGCAATTGGAAATCGCCCGCCTGCGAATATTTTCAGATAAGTGGAATACCCCGCTATATGATTATGGATAAGAAAGGGGAGATTGTAGATTTTAATGCTGCACGACCATCAGACAATGCGGTGCTTACAAAATTATTGAAGCTGGCCGAGGAGTGATTTTAAAAATTCTTTTTCATTACATACTTATCGAGACCTGGCGCAAAACCATCTTTAACAATATCAACGGTTTTA
>JANNXV010000165.1:0-16669 GCA_031409815.1 Bacteroidota bacterium | reverse complement strand
GTATGATCTAAATACAATTTGGCTCTTTTATTAATGGATAGTGATCGTGCAGCTGCATATTGGAACATTTGATTTCCCAGGCCTCCCATAAGTCTTACAACAATCATAACTCGTGCAAAAATAGTTATTGAGGGTAATTGGGGGTGTTAAGGTAATTAAGGTAATTAGTGTATTTAAGTAAAACTAATTACCAAGTTACCTTAATTACTTAATTCCTAAAACTAAACAACATCAGCAAAGTTTTTTTCCATGCGCCTGAAATACCAAACTCCTAGAAAAAGAAAAAACAAACTAATGCCAACCGAAATAATAAACCCTTGCCAATAAATCTTGATATTATCACCAAGTAGCGACCATCTGAAGCCATCAATAACGCCTACCATTGGGTTGAGCGAGTAAACAAATTTTAGTGCCGCTGGAATTCGAGTGCTTTCATAAATATCTGCACTGCTGAACGCAACAGGAGAAGCATACAACCCAAACTGCACAATAAATGGAATGATGTAGCGGAAGTCGCGGTATTTTACATTGAGTGCAGAAATAAATACGCCAGTTCCCAACGCAGTTACGATGGCGAGTAAAAGAAATAAGGGTAAAAAAACAATTTGTGGAGTAGGAGGGAACTGATAGATGATCATCAATACCAGCATGATGACAAATGATATCAGAAAATCAATCAGACAAACAATTACAGTGCTTGCAGGCACAATCAAACGCGGGAAATAAACCTTAGTAAGTAGGTTTGAATTTGCAATCAATGAATTACTCGATTCGCTAAAGGCACTCGAGAAAAACTGCCAGGGCAAGGTGGCTGCTGCAACAAGTAATACGCGTGGTACACCTTGATTAGGAATGGAAAACATCCAGCCAATAAACCAAAATGCTCCAATGGTGAGTAACGGACGCAATACATTCCATACAATACCAATTGCAGTTTGCTTGTATCTAACTTTAACATCGCGCCATGCTAAAAAATAAAACAAACCACGAAAACGCCAAAGGTCTTCCCAATAATGATTGCCGAGTTTGCCGGCTTGGATGATTACTCTTTGCATTTATTTTACCATTTTTACTTAAAATTTCTACCAGTAATTTTAAGAATATCTGATTTACCAGATTGCAAATGTAATTAGGTGGAGCTAACAAAAATTTAAATTTTGTTATGAGATAGTGATTTTGTTTTAACCCGAGGTGCCCGAATAAAGTTATTAACCAATGCAACCGTTTGTAACTTATTAGAGTCTTAGTATTTGTAAGATGAAATAAAACGGAAATGAAATTTATTGTTTGCTTAATAATGAATTTCATTTCAGGATTATTGAACATTACGTCTATTAGTTGTTATATTTCATACAATACGCTATTTAAATTTTTTAAAATGAAATGGTTGTTTTTATCAACCATTTTTTTAATACTTAATGCTCTGCCTTTGCCGGAAAGCAAGAGTAGGCTGCACCTTTAAGGGTGCAGCCACTACCGCTTTTAATAGCTACTTTTAACGTAGTTATTTTTATAAACCTCTAAAAAAATTAATTATATGAAAAAGATTTGGAAATATTTATTAATGATCATTATTGCAAACGGTACTGGGAAATTGGATTGTAAAGCTCAAATTACTTTAGATACAATAATGGACGGGTATTTAGGTATTCAATTTAAAGCGGTACAAATTAGTGAAACAGAAACCAAATGGTTTTATGCGGATACCACAAATAATACATTCAATTTGTATAATATGGATTTCTCACCATTCATGACAAATATAAGTGTACCGGAACCGTTTGACTTTTCTTCCGTTGAAATGCAAGTTCTTTATATCACACGCTCGTTATTTGATTGTGATACTTCAAATATTGAATATGCATATTATTCAGCTATACCGAAGGCTAAACCTTTCCGTATTGTTAGAACAGATGGTACTTTATTATTTCAACTCGATAGCGCTTGTGGACCTTTTGGATATGGTTCCACTCTTGGCGGATCTGATATGATAAGACCAATTATCAATACCTCGGCAGGTGCAAAGTTGTTCTTGCAGAAGTATCCTTTACTTCAGCCAATATATGTGTATTCTTTATGTGGCACATTGCCCATGGATATTTTTGATTTTTCATTAAAAAGTCAGTCGTTTGTTAAAATATTTCCAAATCCAACTTCAAGCTCTTTAACGTTTGAAATCAATGCCCCGGATAATATGAATGAATATGAACTGGTAATTATTGATACTGATGTAAAAGAAGTATTAAGTAAAAAGGTTAATGCTTTAAGTCATCAATTTATTATTGATGTTTCCAATTACGCTGGTGGCGTTTATTATTATTCTTTATCTACAAAAAATAAAGCTTATCAAACAGGTAAGTTTATATTAACAAAATAAAAATTTAAAAAAAATGAAAAAACAAAATATACTCATAAATTTAGCGATAGCACTATTGCTTGCTAACTCAGCTTATTCTCAAGTGACAAATTTAACCACTGTTGCAGGACCAGGTACAGAATTTGGCGGATGGGATGGAACAGGGACCAATAATAAAGATTATGACTTGCGAAGCGGATTTGGTTCAACTTATAATATGAATTTCTGGTTGAACGGAAACCCAGGAACAAAGCGAATGACAATTTTAGGAAGTAATGGCAATGTGGGAATGGGTGTTGCTTCACCTGCTTATAAGCTGGATGTAAACGGAGATATAAACATGTCCTACGGTTCAGTAAATGCCTATAAAATTGAGGGCTTGAATGTTTTGAGAGTCCAATTTAGTACTGGTACGTATAATTCGCTTTTTGTAGGGATTGGTGCAGGAGGTATTATTTCATCAGGAGTCGCCACAAGTACATTTGTAGGTTACAATGCGGGCAATGCAGTTGCTGCCGGAAGTTATCATAATACTTTAATTGGAAATCAGGCTGGTGAAGCATTAAATACCGGATTTGAAAACACTTTTACAGGCTCACAGGCCGGAATGGAAAATACTACTGGATATTCCAACAGTTTTGATGGGCATTGTGCAGGCCGTGATAACGTGGATGGATTTTACAATACTCTTATTGGGCATTGGGCAGGTTCATATAATATATCCGCTTCGAAAAATACGGCTGTAGGAGCTTATGCCTTAGGAAGTCAAATTTCACCTATTGAAGAAACCAAGAATGTAGCCATTGGATATTATTCTTTGTATGCCAATGATGATGGTGAATACAATACGGCAATAGGAACCTATTCTGGCGAGTCAAATTATACCGGATCAAACAATACGTTCCTGGGGTATAAGGCAGATGCATCTGCTTCAAATCTTGACAATGCTACCGCAATTGGTGCAAATGCCGAAGTTACCACCAGTAACAACATGTTACTTGGCAACAACGATGTGGATGTAAGCATTGGTTTGTCAGGAGTTTCGGGTGCATTGGCAAAGTTGCATATTCAAAGAGATTTTGAGCTACTACTTATGGACCAGTTACTGACCCCACAGCAGTTAAAGTTGAAAATAATGATGTGGATCAAAATGGTTATTATCGTGGTTCGGCTTTCGGTATAAGATCAGCAACATTAGGTGCTAATATATATAATTCGGCAGGAGAATTTATTGCTAAAAATGCTATTTATAATACAGCGGGTACATTTCTGGCAACTGAGCCTGCAGTTGGTGATGATGTTAATTATGGAAATACCGGGGGAGCGTTTGAAGCATCAAACGGTATTTATGATTATGGAGTTAGAAGTTATGCATATGCAACGGATCCTACCGAGTATAATTATGGTGTTGCAGGATATGGATACGGTTGGGATGAAAGAACCATTTTTAATGTTGGTGTTTATGGATATTCGAACGGAACAAATATCCCTGATGATACTACAGCAGGGATAGGTACTTGGGCAGTATATGCGGATGGAGATTTGGGATACACAGGTAACCTGATCGCATTATCTGACTCTACTTTTAAAACAAATGTTCGTTCACTGGATGTTAATTCGATTTTAAGTGGTGTTAAAGGTTATTCATTTTATTTCGACACTCTAAAGATTGGCAAATCAGCAACGGTGTCGCATGTATTACAATTTGGTGTAATGGCTCAACAGTTAGAAAGAGTTGCGCCCAACCTGGTGATAAATACTATTTTACCTCCTGTACTTGATTCGAACGGCACGGTTGTTACAGAAGCAAAACCTGTTAAGATGGTTAATTATATAGGGCTTATTCCGTTGCTCGTAGAAGGGTATAATAAGCAACAAGCACAACTGGATTCGCTAATGCAAGTGGTTGCACAATTAAGTACTACCGGGCAAAGAAGTACGGGGAGCAATGGCAATCAAAGTACACAACAACTTACTACGGAATTAACAGATGGCAATGCAATAATTTTAGAGCAAAATAGCCCCAACCCATTCGCTGAGCAAACTAAAATAACGTGGTTTATACCAGAAGATAATGCAGCAATTGGTTCACTTAATGCACAACTTTATTTTTATAATAGGGCGGGCACTATTTTAAAAACGGTGCCGATTGAACAAACAGGTTATGGTGAGTTAACTGTTTATGCAAATAACCTGAGTGATGGCACTTATACTTACACACTGGTTGTGAATGGAAAGGTAATCGATGCTAAAAATATGGTGAAGACAAAGTAAGAAATATAAATTCATAAAATAAAAAGAGGCAGTTTCATAAAAGCGGCCTCTTTTTATTTGTGTATCACTTTCAGTATACTCTGATGAGAACAAAGTTGTACTAATCAAATTCATGAACAACTTCAAATTGTTAAATATACATCAGCACATCATTAATCAGCACATCCTGATTATTTAGCATAATTAACTGCTCTCGTTTCACGAATAACAGTAACCTTCACCTGTCCCGGATATGTCATTTCGGTTTGAATTCGGTTGGCTATATCAAATGATAATTGTTCCGTTTGTTTATCATCTAATTTATCACTCTCCACAATTACGCGCAACTCACGTCCGGCTTGTATTGCAAATGCTTTTTCAACACCTTTATAAGAAGCAGCCAAGCCTTCAAGGTCTTTCAATCGTTTCATGTATTGCTCCACAATTTCTCTGCGGGCTCCTGGGCGTGCTCCGGAAATAGCATCACAAACCTGAACAATTGGAGAGATCATACTGGTCATTTCTATCTCATCATGATGGGCTCCAATGGCATTTAAAATTTCTGGATGCTCCTTAAACTTCTCAGCCATTTTCATCCCTGCAATTGCGTGTGGCAATTCGGTGTCTTCTTCTGCCACTTTTCCAATATCATGTAAAAGTCCGGCTCGTTTTGCAAGTTTGGTGTTCAAACCTAACTCAGCAGCCATCAAGGCGCAAAGGTTAGCTACCTCGCGGCTGTGTTGCAATAAGTTTTGTCCGTAAGATGAACGGTATTTCATACGACCTACAATACGAATTAATTCAGGAGCTAATCCATGAATTCCAAGGTCAATGGTAGTTCGCTTTCCAGTCTCAACAATTTCTTCTTCTAATTGACGCTTAACTTTGTTTACTACTTCTTCGATACGTGCGGGATGAATACGACCGTCAGAAACCAATTGGTGTAGAGCAAGTCTTGCTAATTCTCTTCTTACAGGATCAAAACCTGAAAGTATAATTGCTTCAGGAGTATCGTCAACAATAATTTCGATTCCGGTAGCTGCTTCTAAAGCTCTTATATTTCGGCCTTCTCTACCGATAATACGTCCTTTTACTTCATCATTGTCAATGTGAAAAACGGTAACTGCATTTTCAATCGCATGTTCAGTTGCTACACGCTGGATGGTTTGAATCACAATTTTTTTCGCCTCTTTGCTTGCCTGCAATTTAGCTTCGTCCATTGTTTCCTTAATATGCTGCATGGCATTGGTTTTAGCTTCCGCTTTTAAGGCTTCTACTAATTGTGTTTTAGCATCTTCGGCCGAAAGTCCTGCTATTTTTTCTAGTGCTTGCACTTGTTTCTGATGCGCTTTCTCCAATTCCTCTTTTCGTCTGGCAATTATTTCTACCTGTTGATTAAGATTGGTTTGAATGGCATCAATTTCTGATTGCTTGCGTTTGCTTTGTTCTATCTGTTGATTAAGAGAGCTCTCTTTCTGTTTAATTCGATTGTCAGCAACATTGATGGCTTTGTCTTTTTCTACAATATGTTTCTCATGCTCCGTTTTCATCTGATAAAACTTGTCCTTGGCTTCTATCGTTTTATCTTTTAAGTAAAGCTCGCCTTTGGCCTGCGCTTCCTTAATAATTGCATTGGCCTTTTCTTCTGCTGATTCCACAATGCCTTTGTTGGACTTGCGTGTGACAAAAAATGTTGCAACGCCACCCACCAAGAGTGCTGCTATTGAAGCTATTATTATTTCCATTTATGTTTAATTATTTAATTGTTTATCTATTTGAATTGATATTTTTATTTTCATTTTTCTAATCTCCTTAACGTGAAGACATAAAAAAGCCCGCAATAAATCCTGTGAGTACGATAAACTCCTTTATTTTACGATCGGATTAAGCCGGCTGATTCAAGCCTCCCGAAATTTTGGGTATGGCAATAGGCAACCTGAGTCTTGCTCCTGTTTGTATAGTGTTGAGTTTACAACTGCGATCAGAATTTATGCGGGTTTTTATTTCGCATAAGGTGATTTTTTATTTCACCACAGTGTTATATAAGAACGATAATTAGATACTATTAATATAACTGCCTAACTTCTCCTGCAACATTTCAATACGTTGAAGTCCTTCATTTTGTTCAGTTTCAGAAGTAGATTTTCTTTTTAACTGCTCAGTTGCATATTGAAGTGCAAACATTGCCAACATATCCTGATGATCTTTAATACCATGACTCTGCTGCAAAACAGCCAATCGCTGGCTGATAAATGCAGCAGCTTCCTGAATTACAGTTTCTTCTGAAGGATTGATTTTCAGAGAATAGGATCTGTTTGCAATCTGAATTGTTATTGAACTATTTTCTTCCACTGATTTTTTAATTATTAAGAAGCGCTAGGCACTTATCAATTTCTTTGATGTATTCGTTTATTTTAACTTTAACCTGACGAGTATCCTGATCACCCGACCCGGCCAAAGACTGTGCTAATTTAAGTGTTTTTAACTGTTCGGACAGTTGAGTAATCTTATTTTCTTGATTTTCTTTATCAACCAGCAGTTGTTGATTGCTGGCTTTTAGGCTCTTGTTTTCCTTTTGAGATTGTGAATGCATCTCTATTAATTGAATTACCTTTTTTTCGAGGCTTGAAATTGAGGTTGAGAAAGACTCCATAATACAATGATTTTGAACTTAGAAACAAATGTAAAGCATGTAACAGTTTAACTTCTGCTTTTTAAAAAATCTTATCAACCGATAAAGGTTAATCAAATCTGTTCAAAAATCTAATGATTGATTCCATCTGGATTTAAGCTACATGAAAGCAGAAATAAAAATTTCGCTTTCAAGGTTTTTGAAACTATTTTTACTTTTTATCGTTAATTGATCATGATATTTTCCCGAATCACAAGGAGTAGGATGTCTCCTTTGAGATATTTTTTTCTGGGTGGTATTATGTTTTTTTTTAATATTAAAATTAATGCCCAGTTTGAAGCGCCAACTCCTCCGGCTCAGGTGGAAACCTTAATAGTTGGTTCTTTAGTTATTCCCATGGACACAGTTTATCAAAGGGTGGCTGGAGTTCCAGGATATTTTAATCTTAAAGCTTATGGTTTAGTTAATGAGTTACTTCAAAACGAAATTCCGGTTAAATGGGCTATAAAAGCTGGTAAAACCAGAGCAGCTAATGCAACATCAATTGATTTTACAGCTAATGTAACAAGGGTATATCCTGATACCAATGCAGCTTCAAATATTTCATTTAGAAACGGGCCTTTTATCATTGATAGTGCTTGGGTTACAAAGGCGCTACCAATTATAGCCTCATACGGCAATAGCATTTTTGTTTATAAGCTGAATGCTAATACGGCTATAGATGTTAGGTATAATCTTAGCTTTAAACCTCGGATAATTTTGTTGAATGGAAATGGATTCGATACAATAACAGTTCATGTTTTAACCGAAGCAGGCATTGCACCATCAACGTATAAATTGCAAACAACCGGGCAAATATTTGTACCCACCTCAGGCTACTCTTTGGCATCGGATGCTCACTATGTATTTGGTAATAGTGCACATGTTAATCCTTTAGTAACGTTTGTTAATCAATACGGTGGTAACCTAATAGCTAATTGTGCGGCCATAGGTGCATATGAAAATAATGGTTTGTTTTTAACTACAGGTGGAATTGATTCACTACCGTCAGCTTCGACCACACAATATCCTAATCCAGACTTACCCATTGCTCAGTTTTTAGGTAATGCAATAGCACCATATGGTGAGTTTAGGTATTGGAATCTTCGATCAGGTAGCGCTTTTAAAACCACTACCCTAGCAACCAATGTTTATCATATTATTAGGGGATCAGGTGTGGCTCCTAACTATATGATGTCATGTGCAAAGCTTCGATTAAATACTGAAAAGGGCAGCAATGTGTTTTACCTGCCAGGTCATGATTATTATTCCTATAATTCAGGAAACGGTAATCTTAATATTAGAATTAATGGGCGGAGAATATTTTTAAATTCCGTTTTTATTCCACCTAATGATTCAACAAATGTTGATTTTACAACTGATGTTTTGTTAAAATTGGTGCCCCAAAGTGGATTTGCAGTTAAAAATGAAGATTTTGTTGTTTATGTGATTGCAAAAAATGTAGGACGTTGGAGGGCAAAAAAATTATCTGTTCAGGTGCCATTTCCTCCGGGATTAACTTATCAGTCGCATATATGTGGTTATGGCACATTTAATAATGGTACTGGGGTGTGGAGTATAGATTCACTTACAAAAAATCAAACCGATACCTTATGTATTACTTTTAAGATTGCTCAGTTGGGAAATATAGTTTACCCGGGAATAATTCAAAATGAATCACTTGAATTTCTTAAAACAAATAATAACGACACTTTAAGATTGTTCGGGGTTAGCCGTCCAATAGCAAATATCGATACAATGATTTTTTTTAGTCCATTGTTTCAGGATATAAATTCGAAGGGAAATGATACCGATGAAGATGGTGGTCCTTTTGGAAATTCACAGATTGTTACCGGTCCGTTTAATGGAACCGGTCAAATTATGAATGGAGACACCATCAGATATACTTTAACGGCATCTGGTTTTTCAGGAATTGATAGTCTCTTATATGTTACTTGTGATCAATACCCATTATGCGACACAAATTGGCTCTATATAAATGTACAATTTCCATTGCCAATAACACTTTTTCATTTTAGCGGTAGCAGAGCCAATGGTTTTGTTGATTTGGATTGGAGTACTTTAACTGAGAAGGACAATGATTACTTTTTTATTGAAAGAAAGACTAATAACTCAGATTTTGAAGTTCGAGGTAAAATAAAGGGTTCAGGTAACTCAAATATTTTAAAGGAATATAAATTTCGGGATACCGATAATTCCGATCCGGTAAATTATTATCGGTTAAGGCAAGTTGATTTTAATGGACAACAAAGCTTTTCTCCGGTAATAGCTCTTAGCAATAGTAAACCACAAATCCCATTGCTTAAATTATTTCCTAATCCTGTTAAAAGCATTCAACAGCTAATGATACTGATGCAGGGCTTTCCTGAGGGAGAAGTAAAACTCCAAATTGAAGATATTACAGGTCGGATTTTTTATCAAAAAATGCTTAACCTTACAGATCCTTCGCAGATAAATTTATTGACTATCGATAAAGCTCTTGAGCCTGGATGTTATGTGGTTACGCTTAATTCTCCTTTTAATTCAATAGCAGCACAACTTATTATCAATTAATCGTTTTTTTTAACTTCAATAAAAACAGAAAACATTTATCTGTTAAAAACCTTACATTAAGCCTAAGTGTTCTAATTATTAGGTGCAGTTTTTAATCCTTATATTTGTAGAACTTTTTATAATGAAAGCAAGATTAATTGTAGCCATTGATGGCTATTCTTCATGTGGCAAAAGTACTGTTGCTAAGGCTTTGGCTCGTCAGCTTAAATTGCATTATATCGATTCAGGGGCAATGTATAGGGCTGTTACACTGTATTTTCTTAAAAACAATGTTCCCATTCCTCAACCGGAAGAATTACACGATTATAATTTCGATTATCAAGATACCTTAAATAATATAAACATTACTTTTCGAATAAATCCGGAAACTGATTACTCTGAAGTTTACCTAAATGGATTAAATGTTGAAAATGAAATTAGGACGATGGAGATTTCTGAAAATGTGAGCCATGTAAGTTCTATTAAAGCAGTGAGAGTAAAAATGGTTCATTTGCAACAGATGGCAGCTGATGAAGGAAATTTAGTGATGGATGGCCGCGACATTGGAACAACTGTTTTTCCACAAGCTGATGTAAAAATATTTATGAAGGCCGATCCTATGGTGAGAGCCAAGCGAAGATTTGATGAATTAGTTGCTAAGGGGGTGGGTGTAACAATGCAGGAAGTAATTGACAATATCATGAGTCGTGATTATGAGGATACTCATCGTGAAGAAAGTCCATTGCGCAAAGCTGATGATGCAATTATTTTGGATAATACTGATTTGAATTTTGACCAGCAGGTGAATTTTGTTTTGAAAGAAATTAAAAAGCTAAAGCCAGCAGAGAATTTTATGAATTGATTTATGAAAGTAACAATAGACAATAATTCAGGGTTTTGTTTTGGTGTACTGTATGCGATTCAAATGGCTGAGGAGGAGTTGGATCGTACCGGAAATTTATATTGCCTGGGAGATATTGTGCACAACAATATGGAGGTAGATAGATTAAAGGCAAAAGGACTGGAGATTATTGATCATACCCGACTCAAAGAATTACACGATTGCAAAGTGCTTATTCGCGCTCATGGCGAGCCTCCTGAAACGTATCAATTGGCTATTAAGAACAATATTGAATTAATTGATGCTTCATGCCCTGTGGTTTTGAAATTGCAAAATAGGGTGCAAACTACTTTTAATCATATTGAAGACGACAATGCCCAAATTGTTATTTATGGTGAGATAGGGCATGCAGAAGTAGAAGGATTAGTAGGCCAAACAAAGGGCAAAGCAATTGTTGTTAAAACAGCCGAGGATCTTGACAAAGTTGATTTTTCAAAACCTATTTATTTCTTTTCTCAAACCACAAAAAGTACAGCCGGTTTCGAAAAAATGGAGCAAATGATACAGCAACGTATTGTTGACAAAAAGGGAGCTCTTGAAGAAACCGATTTTATTAGTAACGATACACTTTGCCGACAGGTTAGTAACCGCGAACCTCAAATGCGAAGATTTTCTAAGGAATATGATGTGATTGTTTTTGTAAGTGGTAAAAAAAGCTCGAATGGAAAGGCACTTTTTAGTGTTTGTCAACAAACAAATCCCAACAGTTATTTTATCAGTAGTGCTGATGAGTTAAATACGGAGTGGTTTGAAAATGCAAATACTGTTGGAATTTGTGGGGCCACTTCGACACCTGTTTGGCTCATGCAAGATGTTCAAAAGGCAATTGAGAAATTAGAAAGACAGCAGTTAGCGGTTAGAAGTTAAACTACGGTAGCCAATTTTCAAATCATCAAATTTTCAAATCAGCTTTTGAATGTTTCCATCGCTTGTGGCTCCAGAGCCAATAGGAGGGTTGCACTAATATGTCGGCTTCTAAAATATCGCTTAGCTTTTGGGTGATTTGACCAGTTGCCAGTTGTTGTGGATGTTCGCAAACAACTGAAAAGTCATACACAAAGTGGCCTCTTTTCACTTTTCGGATTCTTCCATATAACACTGGCAGATTGTATTCCCGGGCTATGTCCTCACATCCCTTTAGCCAGGCAGTATCCCGGTTTAAAAATTGGGTCCAGTAAGCTTTATTGGGGTTTGATGGCGATTGATCGTAACCAAAAATCATTGCATAACATTCTTTTATCCCATCGGCCATCATTTTTTTTACAGCATAGGTAGGTATCATTTTTAATCCGAACTTACTGCGAGTACCTCGCATTTTTTCATCAAAAAATTTACTGTTTAATGGTTTATAAATGGCTATCGTATCATGTTTAATGTCGGCATCAATCACCATGGCAAACATTTCCCAGTTATTCATATGGCCACCGGCTAAAATAATCGGTTGCTTTTTTTCAAAATAACTATTTACTAATTCGGGGTTTGTACAAACCATACGTTTATGTGCTTGATCTTGCGAAATAGTAAATAGCTTCAAACTCTCCACCACCAAATCGCACAAGTGATGATAAAATTCTTTGCAAATCGCCTTTCGTTCATCTTCTGTTTTATCTGGAAAAGCTGAAACCAGGTTTTTCATTACCACCGCTTTGCGATATCCGATTCCGTAATAAAGTATTAGAAACAAAAAATCACTTAGCACATAAAGTAATCTGAATGGAAGCAGTGAAATGGGAAGTATTACTAAGTAATACAACAAGTAATTGATAACGATCATAAGTGGAGGACAAATCTACTTAAAGATTACCTCCAAAGTTTCATATTTCCATTTTGAAAATGGAAGTCAGGAAACTATTGGCCAAGAGAACCGCAACTTTTAGGACAGTAGGAAAAAAACTTGTAGCAATCAGTGTTAATGCCTTCTTCTAATTTTAACTTTTCATCAGATGCATTTCCTTCAACATAAATGTTATAATTTACACCATCGAGCCCATAATAAACATTTATACCAGTAAATTTTGTTTTTGCAGTTTCAGAAAAAATTCTATCAATTAAGTTTTTTGGAATATAAGCACCTGTTATGGGAGTATTAAAATGTTCTTTAAATGCTCTAATGTCCTTTTTTGCATTAGCTGTATCGGTGATCCTATAAATAGAATCCCGATCCTCCAGAATATATTGGACTGTACCATTTAGCCCGTGTCCGCCACTTGAACAATGCTGATTACAATTTTGCATTTGATGTTTTCTTTGAAAATGCCTGTAAATTGCAAATCCGTTAAGTGCTAATGATAATCCAAGTACAACATAGATAAAGTTTTTCATGGTTAGTAAGTTTTAAGGTTTAGATTTATATAATAATGATTCAAAAATATATTTTTATTTCAAATTTAAGCAACTCCAAAAAAGTTATTTTTGCCCCACCTCATGCAATCCAAACTGATTTTCGATCAGCGTCATCTGCAAATCACCATTAACAGGCTTTGCTTTCAGTTAATTGAAAATCACGATTCGTTTTCTGATACTGTAATTATTGGCCTGCAGCCACGAGGCATTTTATTATCGCGCAGAATTCATGCACAACTAAAACTCATTCTTCCTGCCAGCAATATTCAGCATGGCGAAATGGATGTAAGCTTTCACCGCGATGATTTCAGGCGCAGGGAAATGATAGTTCCCAGTGCTACAAACATCGATTTTATATTAGAAGGAAAGAAGGTGCTGCTCATTGACGATGTATTGCAAACAGGTCGCACTATTCGTGCTGGTCTCGATGCCTTGCTTGCATTTGGCCGTCCGGCCAAAGTAGAATTATTAGTACTTATCAATCGCAAATTCAGTCGTCATCTACCTATCGAACCCGATTATGTTGGCATGTCCATCGATACCATCATCTCTGATAAAGTAAAAGTGCACTGGAAAGAAACCGAAGGTGAAGATGGAGTGTGGTTACTATCTCAAGACAAAAAAAATGACACAACAGCTTAGTGTAAAACATTTGCTCGGTATTAAAGATCTTTCTAAAGAAGACATCGAACTCATTTTCGCTACCGCTGATAATTTTAAAGAAGTCATTAACCGACCCATCAAAAAAGTTCCTTCTCTACGAGATATTACCATCGTAAACCTTTTCTTTGAAAACTCTACCCGCACGCGTCTTTCTTTTGAACTTGCGGAAAAGCGCCTTTCGGCTGATACCCTCAACTTCACCGCTTCATCTTCTTCTGTTAGTAAAGGAGAAACCTTAATTGATACCGTAAACAACATCCTATCCATGAAAGTTGACATGGTGGTGATGCGTCATCCTAAACCCGGAGCAGCAGTTTTTCTATCTAAGCACATTAACGCAAATATTATTAATGCTGGCGATGGCACACATGAACATCCAACACAAGCATTGTTAGATGCTTATTCTATCAGAGAACGCTTAGGAAGCATTGCGGGTAAAAAGGTGGTAATTGTGGGTGATATATTGCACTCACGCGTTGCAATCTCTAACCTACTTTGCTTGCAAAAGCTGGGTGCTGAAGTAATGGTTTGTGGTCCGGTTTCATTAATTCCACGACATATAAAAGAGCTTGGCGTGAAGGTGGAACACAATTTAATTGCTGCACTAAAATGGTGCGATGTGGCAAATATGCTGCGCATACAATTGGAGCGTCAGGACATTAAATACTTTCCATCGCTTCGCGAATACAGTAATCTATATGGCTTAAATAAAAAGCTATTAAATAGTTTGGAGAAAGATATTGTGGTAATGCATCCCGGACCTATAAACCGTGGAGTAGAGATAACTTCTGACGTTGCCGACAGCAAGCAAGCCATCATTTTAGAACAAGTAGAGAACGGAGTTGCCATACGCATGGCTGTTCTTTACCTCTTGGCTCAATCACGTGGATTTGAACATCAGGCGGTTAACAAAAACAATTAAACAAATCATTGCATACCAATTTCTATTACATATATTTGTTTACAAATAAAATCACTTATGCGCTTCTCAATCGACAAACAGGAAAAATATGTTGTGTTTAAGTTACACGAGCAGAAATTAAATACGCTAATTGCAGCGGAATTAAAATCGGAGCTTTTGCTACTCAACACGCAGGGTTTTAACAATATCGTGCTTGATTTAACAGAATCGCTTTATTGTGATTCATCAGGGTTAAGCGCAATACTAGTAGGTAATCGCTTGTGCCGCAATTCTAGCGGAGTTTTTGTTATTATCGGTTTATCTGATTCAGTTAAAAAACTCGTTCAGATTTCTCAACTCGATCAAGTATTAGCCATTAAAGCATCAATGGCTGAGGCAATTGATTTTGTTCTAATGGACGAAGTTGAACGCCACAACGTAAAACAATAATCTTATCACAACTTAATTAATTACATGATGAAACGAATACTCGTTCTAATAGGTCTATCTTTAGTATTTAATATGAATACCTTTTCACAATGTGTGCCCGACACATCAATTAATCAAGTCGGTGTTTATCCTGATAGTGCTACAGGTCTTGCTGCAGGAACTGTAAATATTCCTTATATTCAAGTTATTCAACTTAAAGTTCCAGCTGATACGGTTATTGAAATATTGCCTGGCTTCCCCATAACAATAACAATTGACTCGGTGCATTTAGCTGGTTTCAGTGGTCTACCTCCGGGATTGTCCTATTCATGCAGTGCTCCTAATTGTACTTTCTTAGGTGGAGCCAATGGATGTGCTGATATTTCAGGAACACCAACCGTTGCTGGAGTTTTTCCTTTGACAGCTGTTACTGTTACCTATGCAGCCGGTTTATCTCAAACGGACACCATCAATTACTATAGTATTACTATAGGTGCAGCTTCAGGATTGAATGAGTTTTCTTCAACTAATTTTGAGGTTAAACAAAATAGCCCTAATCCATTTAATGAGACTAGTTTAATTACTTATAATATTCCACAAAATGGAGAAGTGGAATTTAGATTATTTAATATGTTGGGTAAGCAAGTTTATCATTCTATTGAAAATAAAAATGCCGGAGTTAATACCATACAGGTTGATGCCAATAAATTTCCATCAGGAATTTATATGTATTCTGTTAAATTTGATAAACAAGTAGTTTCTAAAAGACTTGTGATATCAAAAAAGTAAATGAGTTTTGAGTTAACAATTCTCGGCAGCAGTTCTGCCACTCCCAATTACAATCGTCATCCTACAAGTCAGTTACTAAATCTGCGCGAACGATATTTTTTAATCGATTGCGGTGAAGGTACTTTAATGCAATTGTTGCGATATAGGATAAAATATCATCGCATTTCCCATATTTTTATTAGCCACTTGCATGGCGATCATTATTTTGGACTGATGGGTTTACTTTCTACATTTCATTTACAAGGGCGCACTAAAGAATTGCATTTGTATGGACAACAAGAATTAATGGATGTGTTAGAATTGCAACTACGATTATCAAATACTATTCTTCGATACAATTTAATTTTTCATGCGGTAAGGCATTATAGTGCAGAGATTATCATGGAAGATGAGGAGATTCAAGTGAGGTCTATTGTATTAAATCACAGAGTTCCTTGTACAGGCTTTTTGTTTCGCGAAAAGCCCAGACCACGAAAATTATTAGTTCATAAACTGCAACAATTTAATATTCCATTTTCAAGCTATGCTTCAATAAAGAATGGGGAAGATTACACAGATGATTTTGGAAAAAAAATAAGCAATAAGGAACTTACTGAAAATCCGGCTAATCCAGGTTCTTATGCCTATTGTTCAGATACAGTTTATGATGAAAATATTATTGAAGATGTTCGTAATGTTGATGTATTGTATCATGAAGCCACATTTGCACACGACTTATTGGAGCGAGCTGTTGCTACTTATCATACCACTGCTAAACAAGCCGCCCAAATAGCTCTGGCAGCAGGCGTTAAAAAATTATTGATAGGGCAT
>JANNXV010000164.1:0-1916 GCA_031409815.1 Bacteroidota bacterium | reverse complement strand
CCGATCGTGTAATCGACTAGGTCTGCCTTGCCAAAATTCCATCTCATGAGGAATCAACAAATATCCACCCCAATGAGGAGGTCTTGGTACTTCGCTATCAGCATACTGTTTGTCTAATGCTACAATGCGTTCTTCGAGTATTTCGCGGCTTTCAATTACCTCGCTTTGCGCTGATGCAATGGCTCCTATTTGACTCATGCGTGGACGCAACTTAAAATAATCGTCCGAATCTTTTTCCGAAACTTTAATAAGTTTCCCTTCTATCCTTATCTGACGCACTTGTTCATGCCAAAAGAAGTTGATCGCTGCAAATGGGTTGCTTTGAATTTCTTTTGCTTTGCGACTTAGATAATTAGTATAAAAAACAAAACCATTTTTATCGACATCCTTTAACAGAACAATTCGGCTCGAAGGCTGCCCGTTCTTATCAACAGTGGCAAGGTTCATTACATTTACTTCTATCCCTATAATATTAGTGGCTTCTTTAAACCAAACTTTAAATTGCTCAATGGGATCAGCCAGCAAGCTATCCCTTTCGATGGGACCCATTTCATATTCCGAATGTTGATTTTGTAAGAAATTCCGTAGTTCGTTCATGTCAAAAGTTATTGCAAAAGTAGCACAATCCATACATTATCTACAGACTTTGAATACGATTCAGCGAGCGTGTTTAAGAAATGTAATATCACTCCAAACCACAACATCAGGTTGTTCGTATATCTTAAATATGGCACGTTTTTAGAACTGATTATACATGTATAATTGTAATAAAAAAGCAAAATTGAGTAAAACATATAAAACCAAACAATGTTTAACTATTAAAACAACAAGCTATGAAAAAGTCCTCTAAAGCCACACAAGGAAGCCTCCTGATTTCAGAACCTTTTCTACTTGACTCTTATTTTAAGAGATCTGTAGTATTATTGAGCGAGCACGATTCATCAGGCACATTGGGATTTATATTGAATAAACCTACTGATGTTAAGTTGAACGATGCGGTTGAAGATTTTCCGGCTTTTGATGTTCCGCTTTATTTTGGTGGACCTGTTGAGACAGATACCTTATTTTACATACATACGCTTGGAGAAAAGCTAAAAGGTGCAAAAGAAATTGTTCCCGGTATTTGGTGGGGAGGCGATTATGACCAGCTAAAGTTTATGATTGACACCAAGCAAATAGATCCGGATCAAATTCGTTTTTATGCAGGCTACTCAGGCTGGGAGCCTAAACAATTAGATAGCGAATTAAAGGAAAAGGCATGGTTAGTATCATCTGCCAATAAAAGGTTTACATTTTTTGAAAATCCTAAAGTATTATGGAGTCAGGTGCTTAGAAGTATGGGTAATGAATATGCCATACTTGCTAATTTTCCTGAAGACCCGAATTTGAATTAACAGTTGTGTTTTCATTTTTCTTCTTAAAAGGTCGCCTATTGCGGCCTTTTTTGATTTATCTGATTTCATCCACAGTATGCAAATAACTGCACCATTTCAATAGCTACCTTTGAGCTCCTTTTTAAAAAGTGACGATAGCTATATCCGACTTCATTAGTACCCTCTCAAAACAAGATCTTCCTTTGATTGATGTTAGGAGCAATGCTGAATATAATCAGGGACATATTCCGGGGGC
Organism: Bacteroidota bacterium; assembly: GCA_031409815.1. Lineage (GTDB taxonomy): Bacteria > Bacteroidota > Bacteroidia > AKYH767-A > OLB10 > JANLUX01. The sequence goes on along the minus strand of JANNXV010000164.1, from coordinate 287 downwards.
TATTAATATTCCATTGCTTAATGATGAACATCGTAAAATAATTGGCACCACTTATAAGAAATCAGGACGTGAGGCTGCCATTGAACAAGGTTTTGAATTAGTAGGTCCTCATTTTCATGAGATTATTAAAAACGCTAAACTGCAATGCACAAGTAATGAAGTGATAATGTATTGCTGGCGAGGTGGAATGAGAAGCAATATAACAGCATGGATTTTAACTATGGCTGGGTTTAAAGTGCACTTGTTAAAGAATGGGTATAAGACCTATCGACAATGGGTATTAAATG
>JANNXV010000163.1:0-12997 GCA_031409815.1 Bacteroidota bacterium | reverse complement strand
ATTTTCCAAGTTGAGAAAGAATTCAGGTTTTTAAATCTAGCAACCAGTAGTCGCCTTTGGTTCTTAAACTCCAAACTTTTTTTGTGTTATTAAATATAATTATTTTTTGATTATATTTTTAAAATTAAAAATATATAATTTTATAAAAAATTTTATTAAGATTTAAATTACTATTAAATAATTTTAAAAAATGAAATTAAGCAAATTACATTGCCACAAAATATTGAAAGCTTATTGGTATCTGAAAAACAACTCACGCCAAAAGGAAGAACAGCCCCACTTAAAATTAGCTATTTTTCATTTTCAAACGATCAGCAAAAAATACTTCTATTTACTAACACAAAAAAAGTTTGGCGTTTAAGAACCAAAGGCGACTACTGGGTGCTAGATTTAAAAACCGGAAGTCTTTCTCAACTTGGCAAATCATTACCAGCTGCTTCGTTAATGTTTGCAAAATTTTCGCCTGATGCCAATGCTGTTGCCTATGTTAGCAATAACAATATTTATGTTGAAGACCTTGCAACTGCTGCCATTAAACCCTTAACCACAGATGGTAATGTAACCTTAATAAATGGAACATTTGATTGGGCGTATGAAGAAGAGTTTTATTGCAGAGATGGCTTTAGATGGAGCCCTGACAGTAAGTCAATTGCTTATTGGCAAATAGATGCAAGCAGCATTAAAAAATTTAATATGATTAACAATACCGATTCTATTTACTCGCAAATAATCCCTCTAGAGTATCCTGTGGTGGGAGAAAATCCGTCTTTCTGTAAAACTGGTGTTGTAACCATAGCTGATGCCAAAACTACCTGGATGAATATACCCGGAGCGGCCAATCAAAATTATATTGTGCGTATGGAGTTTATACCTGCAACCAATAATTTATTGATTCAGCAACTTAACCGAAAGCAAAATCAAAGCAAGCTTTATGTTTTAGAAGCCGCTAACGGTAATTGCAAATTGATTAATCAGGAGTCAGACGAGGCATGGGTAGAGGTATTTGTATCGGGCCAGCCTTATGATATTTATTACACCAATGATTTTATATGGTTAAATAATAACAAGAGTATTCTTTGGGTTTCTGAAAAGGATGGATGGAGACATTTGTATGAAATTTCATTGGATGGAAAATCAGAAAAACAAATCACAAAAGGTAATTATGATATTATAGATTTTATATATGCTGACAATGAAAAAGGACAAGTATATTTTCTGGCTTCGCCTGATAATGCAACACAACAATATTTATATCGAACTAAATTGAATGGTAATGGCAAGTTGGAATTACTAAGTTCATCAGCATTAAAGGGCACCCATAGTTATTCTTTTTCAAACAATGGCAAATATGCTTCGCACACATTCTCTAACAATTTCACAAAATCATCACGTGAAATGATAGCTGTTGAAAGCCAGAAACCATTGAATGAAAAGGAAGGGATAATTGCAAAGCTGGATTCTCTTCAGGAAAAACCAACTACTGAATTTTTTAAAATAACAACAAAAGACGGTGTTGAAATGGATGGCTGGATGGTAAAACCAAAAAGCTTCGATCCTAATAAAAAATATCCGGTAGTGTTTTATGTTTACTCTGAACCCGCTAGAGCTACGGTTACGGATAGTTATGGTATCAGCAGGAATGCGCTTTACGATGGCAACATGACCGATGACGGTTATATTTATATTTCGGTTGATAATAGAGGAACACCTGCACAAAAAGGTCGAGGATGGAGAAAATCGATTTACCGTAAAATTGGTAAAATAAATATTGATGATCAGGCTATGGCTGCCAAAGAAATTTTAAAATGGAATTTTGTTGATACTTCAAGAATTGCTGTATGGGGTTGGAGTGGTGGAGGTACTGCCACCTTAAATCTGATGTTTAAATACCCGGAAATTTACAAGACAGGTATTTCAATTGCCGCTGTAGCCAATCAACTCACATATGATAATATTTACCAGGAACGTTATATGGGATTACCACAGGAAAACATGGAAGATTTTATAAGCGGATCTCCTATTACCTATGCTAAAAATTTGCAGGGCAACTTACTTTATATACATGGCACTGGTGATGATAATGTTCATTATCAGAATGCCGAATTGTTGATCAATGAGCTTGTAAAATACAACAAACAATTTCAGTTGATGTCATACCCAAACCGTACACACAGCATTTCAGAGGGTGAGGGAACAACTGAGCATTTATCAACACTTTACACCAATTATTTAAGAAAATATTGTCCTCCCGGGGCGAAGTAAAAATTTTACAGCTATAGCTCAGTAGCCCGCAACAAAATAAAAGTAACATGCAGAGGAAATGCTTCTTTGCAGTATTAAAACTCTTAAATGAAAACACTGCTCACCACACTTAATGCAAAATACATTCACCTTAATCTGGCCATAAGGTTGCTGTATTCGTTAAATAAACACCGCGAAGGAATTGCATGGCGTGAGTTTACCATAAAGGAAAATCCTCATGATATAGCTGAGTTTTGCAAAGAATATGATGTGGTTACGTTTAGCTGTTACATCTGGAACATTACGCAAACGCTTGCCACAGCGCGTGCTATCAAGAAATTAAATCCTGCCATAAAAATTCTTTTGGGTGGGCCCGAAGTGAGTTATGAATACGATGATTTTATTTCAAGACCCGAAGTGGATTACATCATTGTGGGCGAAGGCGAAATTCCTTTCAGTATGTTTTTAGATCATTATCCTGATGTGAGTTTAGTGCCCAACCTGGTGCATAAACAAAATGGAAAAGTTTGTTTGTTACCGCAGCAACTCACCTTTGATTTAGAAAATTATCGCGGCATTAATCCTTATCAATACGACAAGCCTGAAGATTTGTATAACAAGGTTTGTTACATTGAAACTTCGCGTGGATGTCCGTATAAGTGTGAGTTTTGTCTGGCAAGTTTGGATAATAAAGTGCGCATGTTGCCCATGGAAGACATTAAGGCCAACTTACTTTATTTAATGCAATATGGCAGAGTGATTAAGTTCCTCGACCGCACGTTTAATATTAAAAGAGATTTTACCATTGACATGTTTCAGTTTATACTGAAGCATCACCAGCCGGGTAATGTATTTCAGTTTGAAATTACGGCTGACATTGTACATCCTGACATTGTAAAGTTTATTCAGGAACATGTGCCCAAAGGGTTATTCCGTTTTGAGATTGGCATACAAACCGTAAATCAGAAAGCGAATTTGCAAGTGAGCCGTAAGCAGAATTTTGACAAGACAAGTGCTGTTATAAAAGAGCTCGACCACATTATTGAAATGCATCTCGACTTAATTGTTGGTTTACCTTTAGATGAATGGCCGGACATTAAACACAGCATTGAAGAAGTTTTTAAACTGCATCCGCCCGAATTGCAAATGGGTTTTTTAAAGTTTTTGCGCGGCACGCTCATGCGCAGTAAACACCTGCAACACGGTTATGTGTATGACCCGCTCCCACCCTATCAAATTATTGAAAGCAATTATTTAAGCAAAGACCAACTGTATAAGTTAACCTTGCTCGAAGAGGCTTTAGAAATTTACTGGAATAAAAAACGTGCTGTACATACACTTAAATATGTTGCTGCACAGTACAGCATTTTTGATTTCTTACTAGGATTAGGAACGTACTTTAATGAGCGCAAAAATTTTCACAAACATTCGTTGTATGATATTTATGACATGCAATCGGAATATGCTGCGCTTCACTTTGCAAACGATGCTTTCTTAACACAACTTATTGCCATTGATTATTACCTGCAACCAAAAATGAAACCGCAGGTGCGTTACCTCAACGAATTAGATCAACCCAAACGTTTAGAAGTTATTGATCTGCACAAACTCAATCATCACAAGTTCCGACACATCATACTTCCTATACGCTTTGACTTTAATGAGTATGCTTTAACCGGTAATGTTATTCCAAATGAACAGCCACTTATTATACAATACAGCGGAACAGAAAAAGCAATTGTAATACAAGGAGAAGTGGAGTGTGTTTTAGGTTAAGGATGAAGTGTAAAAAACGCTTGCAAAAAAATTTTCTTAAAATATTTGAATACTAAAATCGAACCATGAAAAAAGCACTCTTAATCTAATTAATAATATTTAATGCTTCTTTCTGTTTTTAGCAGACAAGGCCGCATACCATTGCAATGATTGAAAAAGCAATGGGTAGATATCAACCTCGAAATCCGCAACTTGCTATTCCGGTTCCACTAGTCTGATTTCAAAATCGTTGATGGTAATCAGTTGTTCTTTAAAAAGACCTCCAACCGTTTTCTTAAAAACTTTCTTGCTCATCTTAAGTTGGCGGTAGATATCTTCAGGTGAGCTTTTATCGCCTAACGGCAAAAAACCTTTATGTGACTTTAAATAATGTAAAAGAGTTTGCTTACTATCTTCAATTTGTCCGTAGCCTTGTTGTTGCAGACTTAAATCAATTTTACCATCATCACGAATTTGTTTGATGAATCCCCTTTTGTTTTCTCCAATATGCAAAGGTTCAAAAATTTCATTTTTATATAGCAAGCCTTCGTAAAGGTTATTGATGATTGCCTTGTAACCAAGATCGGTTTGTTGTGCAATGATTAATTGCACTTCGCTACCTGCATTTATAGTACATGGCTCATCATCTAAAAACTGATTCCATTTCATAGAAGCAGCAATGCGACCGGAGCGTTCATCAATAAAAATGAAAACGAGGTATTTACTTCCTACTATTAATTCTTCAATTTGTTCAGCATAAGGAACAAAAACATCTTTATCAATTCCCCAATCAAAAAAAGCACCATGCTGATTGATTTCCTTTACAGTTAGAAATGCAAACTCATCAACAGTTGCATACGGTTTATGTGTGGTGGCAATTGGACGATTGTCATTATCGAGATAAACAAACACCTCCAATTTATCACGAACTGTCACCTCTTTTGGGACATATCTTTTAGGCAGTAATATTTCTTCGTCACCATTACCAAGGAACAGACCAATAGGAGCTTCTGATAAAACGATGAGCGTGTTGAGTTTTCCGATTTCTATCATGTGTTGAGGTGTTAAGGAATTGAGGTGTTGCAGTAACAAAATACATCAACACTTCAATGCTTCATCACATAGGAACTGTTAAAGAATACATTGTTTCGCGCAAAGCTTTTATTTTTTCATCCGAAATGTATTCATCGTAACTCATGCGCTTGTCGATTATGCCTGAAGGAGTAATTTCTATAATTCGATTGGCAACGGTTTGCACAAACTCATGATCGTGTGAGGTGAAGAGTGCAATATGTTTCCAGTCTTTAAGGGCATTGTTCATTGCAGTGATTGACTCCAGATCGAGGTGATTTGTGGGTTCGTCTAAAATCAAACAATTAGCGTTCGTTAACATCATACGGCTTAACATACAACGCACTTTTTCTCCTCCACTCAAAACGTTTGATTTCTTTAACACTTCTTCGCCACTGAATAACATACGACCTAAAAAACCGCGGATGTAGGTTTCATCTTTCTCTGCTGAATACTGTCGTAACCAATCTACCAGGTTATCATCAGCATTAAAGAATTTTGCGTTTTCGTTTGGAAGATAAGAACGCGTGATGGTGCTTCCCCATAAAAACTCACCTGATTCAGGAGTATCGTTGCCCATCAATACTTCAAAAAAAGTGGTGATGGCAATGTGTTCTTTAGATAGCACGGCAATCTTATCACCCTTATCAACATTGAAAGTAATGTCGCTAAATAATAATATACCATCAGCTAATGATTTTGAAAGATGTTCCACTTTCAATAACTGATCACCACAATCACGTTCGGGCTTAAAAACGATTCCGGGATATTTTCTGGTTGAGGGTTTGATATCTTCTAAAACCAGTTTCTGTAATAGTTTTTTACGGCTGGTTGCTTGTCGCGATTTTGAGGCATTGGCACTGAATCGCTCAATAAAATCCTGCAGCTCTTTACGCTTATCTTCCGTCTTCTTATTTTGGTCGGATCGCTGACGTAATGCAAGTTGGCTCGATTCGTACCAGAAGGTGTAGTTACCGGAATAAAGCTGAATTTTTCCAAAATCAATATCTGCAACATGTGTGCATACTGCATCGAGAAAATGTCGGTCGTGACTTACAACAAGAACGGTGTTTTGATAGTCGGCCAGAAAATTTTCTAACCAAGTGATGGTTTCTACATCTAAGTCATTAGTAGGCTCATCCAATAATAAAATATCAGGATTACCATATAAAGCTTGTGCTAAGAGCACGCGTACTTTTTCTTTTCCATTTAACTCACTCATGAGTTTGTTGTGATAATCCTCATGCACACCAAGCCCACTTAAAAGATTGGCCGCATCGCTTTCGGCATTCCATCCCTCCATTTCGGCAAACAATGTTTCTAACTCACCTGCTTTAACACCATCCGCATCGCTAAAATCAGGTTTCGCATAAAAGGCATCTTTTTCCTGCATTAAATCCCACAGTTTTTTGTTGCCCATCATCACTGTATTTAACACCGTGAAAGCATCAAATTCAAAGTGATTTTGCTTTAAAACACCCATTCTTTCACCTGGCGTAATAGAAATTTGTCCGGTACTCGGATCAATTTCTCCTGATATTATTTTTAAAAACGTGGATTTACCTGCTCCATTGGCTCCGATAACACCATAACAATTGCCAGGAGTGAATTTTAAATTCACATCTTCAAACAATACTCGCTTACCGTAGCGCAACGAAAGATTACTAACTGATAACATGACTAAATTTTTGAGGCGCGAAGGTAGGGATAAAAGGGGCAGGTTGTACGAGGTGAGACACAGCAGTATAACAATCATTTTTTGTGTTAAATGACAGAAAATGGCCAAATCTCCATCACCTATATTCCATATTTTTCGGATAAAGAATTTAATTGTAACTTTATAAACCTAATAAAATATAGACTGAGTTACTTTATGACAAAACCTACCTTTCTAATGATTCTCCTTTTAATGCAGCTTTTCATTTCGGTGGATGCTCAACCTCTTCCAATAACAATTGACACTTCGATTCAAGTAAACCACCTAATGAATGTGAAGCGCTATGCGGTACGAATTACCAAAAACCCAGTAGATGGAGCACTCTATTACATTACTTATAATGGTAACGTTTATAAGATTTTAAAAAACGGCATCACCTATTCTGATTCATTGGTCGCATCAGCTGCAAATCATTATATCAATTATTTGCAAGGTATAGTGTTTCGCGATAGTGCTATGTATTTAGTTGGCAATCGCAAGGTGGCAAATAGCGCAGGATATGGTTTGGTTGTTAGAGGCAAGTTTAAGCCAGATAACAGCTGGTTTTGGGATACGATAATGCGCACTTCTAATTATCAAAGTACAGCTACATTGTATGACCATGCCTTTAGTAGTATTTGTATTTCTTCATCGGGCGATTCGCTAATTATTGGCAGCGGTTCCAGAACTGATCATGGTGAGATTGAGACTAGTAACGGACTTTTTCCAAATACGAGAGATGTTGCACTTACAGGCATTATTTTTAAAATACCCATTAACCCTGCCGCAACTATTTTTCTTCCAAATGACTCTGCACTATTAGCAGCCACTCCTTATGTATTTTGTCGAGGCAATCGTAATTCTTTTGATATTGCGATAGCACCTAATAATGATGTTATTGCTACCGAAAATTCTGGCGATCGTGATGATTCTGAAGAGTTAAACTGGCTACAAAAAGATGGTCACTATGGTTTTCCATGGCGAATGGGAGGTAATAATACACCCATGCAATTTGCAGGATATATTCCGGGTAACGATGTATTGATTAACCACAATTGTTCTGCCTGGGGAAATGGTTCAACTACCAATAAATTTTATAATGACCCAACCTATCCACAAGTACCGGTGGGCTTAACATTCATGGAGCCAATTAAAAATTATGGTCCTGATGCGGATAAATTTCGTGATCCAAATACTGGTTCAGTTCGCGATGCAAGTAATGAAGGATCGTTTATAACAAGTTTTACTGCGCATCGATCTCCATTAGGCCTTGTTTTTGACCAGGCAGGTAAATTGCTTCCACCCTATTACAAAACAGCGTTTATGCTAAGTTATACAAAAGGAACAATTGACACAACAGGCACTATTTCTAGTGGGATTACAGGTCCATTTAGCGAACTTGGCCAAGATCTAATGCAACTTGCTTTATTCAAAGACACATTGAATAATCAATATTCGATGAACTGTTTTAAAATAGCTTCGGGATTTAATCAACCGGTTGATGCATATATTGATGATAACAAGTTGTATGTAATAGAAAGTCATACACCAAATGACACCGTTCCACCAAAACTATTTATGTTATCCTTTGCCACCATCTCAAACAGCAATTCCGTTTCAATTTTAGGAAACGACACTGCTATTTGTATAGGCAACTCTATCAGCTTGCAAGCTAATCTTAAAGGAAAATATTATTATTTGTGGTCGACAGGCGCAACAACAGCTCAAATATCGGTTACACCAGCTGGCAATACCAATTATTGGTTAAGAGTAAATAACGGAATTATTGAAATAACTGATACAATAAATGTGAATGTGGCAACTAATCCTCAAATGCCAAGCAACATCAATTTAAGCGGAGGAACCGCGAAAGTTTGCCCCGGTGATAATCGCACTTACACCGTTTCATTTCTATCAGGACTCAGCTATAATTGGACTGTTCCCAATGGTGCAATAATTAATAGCGGACAAGGTACACGTAGTATAAATGTATCTTACACCAGTGGGTTTATTGCCAGTGGAACAATAACTGTTTCGACTACTAATACTTGTGCCACAAGCGCGGCTCGAAGTGTTTCAGTTATTAGAAATATTCCGGCACGACCGGGAGTAATAACCGGTGATATTTTCGATTTATGTGGAAAAATCAGTAAAGCTTATTTTGTTCCTTCTATTTCAGGGCTTTCATATAATTGGTTAGTTCCTTCAACTGCTACCATTAATTCAGGACAGGGAACAAACAGTATTGATGTATCATTTCCACCATCAAATTTCACCGGTGTAATTTCTGTTGCAGCAGTTAACGCGTGTGGATCTGGCTTATCTCGAACATTAACAGTAAGAGCAATAAATGCTGCACCGTCAATAATCAACGGACCTATTTCGGTTTGCCAAAACAGCAATGGAAATGCATACAATATATCAAGCATTTTATCAGCAGTTAATTATACCTGGACCGGCCCAAGCGGTTCGCATATTACCGGCAATGGAATTACTTCAACAAATAATGTACTTACAACTATTGCAACTAATGTTACCGTTAGTTACGGAGCCTTAACTTCTACTTCTACACTAAAAGTACGCGCCAATAATACATGCGGTGGAGGATCAACCAAAAGTTTAACTTTAATTCCGTGCGTTCCACGAATTGGCGTTTCAAATTTAAACCAGGAAATCGGTATTTATCCAAATCCTTCTGATGGATTATTCATCATTCAATTAAGTGTAAAGGAATTGACTCAGCATCAAATTTATGTTTATGACTTATTAGGAAAGGAACGGTTTAGTACTACATTTTTTGCTGATGCCAGCAAGAAGGAATATTTTTTAGATTTAAATTCATTGAATCCAGGAATTTATATTTTATCTGTCCACAATTCAACTACAGAGCGAAATTTTAAAATCATAAAAGAATAAAATCATCAAACTATTTTAAACTTATCTGCATCCATCAGTACCGGAAAAACCTCGCGAAGTTTTAATAAATCACGATAAGATAACTTAACCGTTTCCAATTGTTTTTTCTTTGAATTAAATTTACTGATTGATTGCCCTAGTGGATTATGTACTACACAATCACCATTGTGCTCCATTCCGTTTCCATCTGCACCTACCCGATTTACTGCTGCAACATATGATTGGTTTTCTATTGCACGTGCAATCAACAATTGATTCCAGGCATAACTTCTTAGCGCTGGCCAATTGGCAACATACAATAAAAGGTCGTAATCAAAACTTAGCGATTTAGAATTTCCACCCATCACTTGGTTCCTGCTCCAGACAGGAAAACGTAAATCATAACAAACAAGGGGACAAATATTCCATCCTTTATAATTGATGATTACACTCTCAGTGCCTGCAGTAAATACGTCATTCTCTTTTCCCATTCTGAACAAATGTCGCTTATCATATTGTTCATATGAACCATCTACATTCATCCATATAAAACGATTGTAATATTTGTTTTTCTCTTTGATGATTATACTTCCGCAAATAGCGGTGTTTAATGCGTGTGCAACTTCTGCCATCCATTGCATTGTGAGTCCACCCGGTTTTTCTGCAAGTGCAGCAGCATTCATGCTAAATCCGGTGTTAAACATTTCGGGTAGCACAATCAGGTCGGTTTGATTTCTTTTTAATGCACTTAATTGTTTCGAGAATTGGTTTAAGTTTTTGATGGGTTGTTCCCAATACAAAGAAGTTTGCACTAATGTGATGCGAAGATTTTTTGTCATTTAAGTAATCGGGTTAATTAAGTCGACTAAAGTAATGAAGGAAATGTTATTTAACCGCTCTCAATCGCTGGGCAGCCTGCTCCAATGTTGCATCATCTTTTGCAAAACAAAAACGTAATACTTTATTATCTACCGGCACATTATAAAAAACAGAAATCGGAATAGATGCAACACCTGCTTCCCTTGTCAAACGGATGGCATAATCTGTATCTTTTTCTTTAGTGATTTTGCTGTAATCTAATAATTGAAAATAAGAACCAAAGCAAGGAAGTGGTTTAAATTTTGAACCCGCAATTAACTTCAAAAAATAATCTCGTTTCTGTTGATAGAAATTATTTAAACCTGCATAATGATTTGTATTAACCATAAACTCAGCCAAAGCATGTTGCAAGGGCGTGTTAACCGAAAAAACCTGAAACTGATGCACCTTGCGAAACTCAGTCATTAATTTTTCTGGCGCTAAACAATAACCCATTTTCCATCCTGTAGCATGATAAGTTTTTCCGAATGAGTAAACAATAAAACTTCGTTCAGCTAACTTAGGATAACGAGCAACACTCTGATGTTCGTATCCATCAAAAATGATGTGCTCATACACCTCATCACTCAAAATAATGATATCGGAATTCAGGGTAATTTTTTCCAACTGCTGCATGTCTTTTGCCGTGAGTACGCTTCCGGTTGGATTTTGTGGAGTATTAATAATAATCATCCGTGTGCGCTGATTAAAGAGTTTTTTTACCTCATTCCAATTAATATGAAAATCGGGCGCATTTAAATGAACATGTATCGGCACTCCTCCGGCTAATTCAATGGCAGGTACATAACTATCATAGGCGGGCTCAAACACAATCACTTCATCACCTTCACGAATAATAGCTGTTATAGCAGTATACAATGCCTGAGTTCCTCCGGCAGTAATAGTAATTTCCTTTTCAGGATGATAGCTTGCAGTATATAAAGCATACATTTTTTCTGCAATGCGTTCGCGCAGTTTCAGAACGCCCTGCATAGGAGCATATTGATTAAACCCATCTTTCATGTACTTATTTACTAACCTTATGAGTTCAGGAGAAACCTCAAAATTTGGGAAACCCTGACTTAGGTTAATAGCGCCTACTTCGTTAGCCAACCCACTCATAATAGTAAAAATAGTAGTGCCTGCTTTTGGCAGTTTACTCTTTAGTGATCCTTTGTAATCAGGCATTGAATTGGCAACTATTAAAAAATGAAAACCTGCTTTTACTAAACAATTATACCAACGTTATATCAAACTGAACCAGATCAACAAATTCCTGAATCCGCTCATCCACTTCACTTTCTTTTAAATCTATTATGCGTTCCAATCCAAATTTCTCCACACAAAATGAAGCCATTGCAGAACCATAAATCACTGCACGTTTCATGCTTTCAAATGAAATATTATCCATACTACTTAAATAACCAATAAAGCCTCCGGCAAATGTATCGCCAGCTCCTGTTGGATCAAACACTTCCTCTAATGGCAGAGCAGGAGCAAAAAACACATGCTTACCGTGGAAAAGTAAAGCTCCGTGCTCTCCTTTTTTGATAATCAAATATTTTGGCCCCATTGTTAATATTTTGCGAGCCGCTTTTACCAATGAATATTCACCGGTCAATTGGCGGGCTTCCTCATCGTTAATGGTTAGTACATCTACCAGTTTAATGGTTTCCAACAAATCGTTTAAAGCAATTTCCATCCAAAAATTCATGGTGTCCATTACAATTAGCTTCGGACGTTTATGCAAACGCTCTATCACTTTTTTCTGGATACTTGGCATTAGATTACCCAACATCAAATATTCGCAATCCTGATAGGCATCAGGTATTACCGGATCGAAGGTGCTTAGCACATTTAATTGGGTATCAAGTGTATCACGGGTATTCATATCGGTATGATATTTACCCGACCAGAAAAAAGTTTTTTCGCCCTTTTTGATCTGTAATCCTTCGGTGCTTATCCCTTTACCTTGTAAATCACTGATAGTTTGTAGAGGAAAGTCATCCCCTACCACCGACACCAGGTTTATTTCATTCTTTTTAAAGTAAGATGCTGATACTGAAATATAAGTAGCCGCACCTCCTATTATTTTATCAGTTTTTCCAAAAGGGGTTTCTATTGCATCAAATGCCACGGTACCAATTACAAGTAAGCTCATATTAAGTATAAAGTTTTAGTATAAATGTTCAGAATTCTATTAAAGGCGCAAAACTAAAAAACCCCGTGTATTTTGGGATAGAATATTTAATAGTTCACCTTTTTTCGGAAAAAAGTGAATTCTTCTTAAAAAGTATGAAATAAAAAATTATTTTTGCCGTCCCAAATAAACAATGCGTGATTACACGTGTTCTAGTACCGCCTGTTGGAGGTATGGTTTGAGTTAAGAAAAACATTGTTCTTCCGTAGTTTTGGGAGAATTTCGAGAGGATTTATTCCTCCTTAGCTCAGCTGGTTAGAGCACATGACTGTTAATCATGG
>JANNXV010000162.1:0-17178 GCA_031409815.1 Bacteroidota bacterium | reverse complement strand
GAAGCAATCTTTCACTATGGAAAGATTGCTTCGTGCCTCGCAATGACGACAGACTTACAATTTCACAAACTTTGTATAACTGATTTTTGTGCCATCATCCAATCTCAATAAATACAACTGTGTTTTTAATTTATGGATGTCGATTGCTCCATAATAAATTCCCTCGAGACAAACACGACCGGTAACATCTGAAATGCTGTAACGTATTTTCTTATTTGCATCAATATTTTTCAATTGTAAAATAGTGGTTGCAGGATTTGGATAGACAATAATTTTATCCTGTTTTTTTATTTCGTTTACACCAACATTAAAGCAACTTGGAAAATTATTGTTATCAAACCATTGATGTACCTTAATTAAATCTGCAGTATTTTTTGCAATGGAAGTAGTTAGCCCATTTGGCGCAGTGCTATCGCGTGTAAACACATATGCAAAATCAATGGTGCGTTCTTCTCCTGGTGCAATGGTAAATTTTCCTGCTGACATTACTAAACGCATATCGTCCGGTGCAATTCCTGCATTTGCCATTGTCCATGCTGTATCATACGGTGTTCCTGAAAACATAAAATTGGTGGGCGGATTACTCTGGTTTGAAAGGCCATCCCCACCATAAGTGATTGGCCATCCATTAAGCCAGGTTCCTTTTAAATAATCATAATAATCGTCTGTTTGCGCTGGATTGCTATTTGGTACACCGTTTACACTCACATAAAAAACAAAATGACTTATCCCAATAGTTTCTCCTTGCTCATCAATTGTTCCATTATGATTATTGTCAATGCCATCTCCCGGATCCGCTAAGGGACCTTTTAATATCATACAGTTTTGCATCGGAGGATTTATACCATACCCGGAAGCGCCTTCATCATCATTATCCCCATTGTAAGCAAAACCGGCATTCAATAAAGTATCACAACCCACATAATCATCAGCAGCGTTACCTAAATCATTATCCGTCCATAATCCAATATACATATCATGATAAGTATTCGGACTTCTATTAATAATCTTATATTGATAAAAAGTAGTGTAGTTGATGGCTTCATCAATGGTACTTATTGTCGGGCAAGTAAACGCATAGGCCTTACCCTGTATTTCAAAACCAAATGCTGCACCATTGGTTTCGGTATGCGGAGCAAGCGTATCATTAAACACCCACCACAACATTTGATCACCCGTAATTTCTGGATAATCTCCATCATAAGGATTATAAATACCATCCGTATTATAATCAATAAAAGGAGCCAGGTTGCGAGTATAATTTCCTGTGCCTTGTGCGGGCCAGTTTAAAATGGGTTCAGGAATTGGATAGGTGCCGTTTGTTACATTTCCGTTCAAAAAATTTTGCTGAAATAAATAAATCATGTTACGATCTACTTTCCATAAGCGGTCATAAGTTGCAAGGTTTGCTGAATCTGCAACGCCAGTTATTGTATCCAACGGTCCCGCAAAAAAATCGTACGCACCTTGTTGCCGGTATGTCATAGCAGCTGTATGCAAATTATTTCCTGCATCCAATCCTCCAAGCCATATAGCTGAAGTATAAACAGAATTTTTACCACTGCAAACAGGAACTTCATAATGATTTATTTGAGATACCGGATCCCAATGCATATCACCTAAATTAAGCATGCGGGCTGAGACCTGGTTAATGTTTAAATCATCGCTACCGGCCCATTTACTTTGGTTAATATCCTTACCACTAAGTGAATTGAGGTCTAACGAATAGTAATAGTTGTTTGAAGATGTTGGCGGAAAATCACACAGCCATAAATTGCCGCTTGCATCAGATTGCAGTCGTACACGCAACCCATTAAATTTATTGGAGGTATCCTTGAGCATACATATTATCCCTGATGAACCAGACACTTTCAATATATTCTTACCGAAATAATAAGTGGGTAATGCGAAATATACATTAGAAGCAGCATCTGAAATAATGGAATAAACATCTCCTCCCAAGTTGCTTTCATAAACACAATTATGAATGTTACGTAAAACCAGATTCACAGTAGAAATAAAACTTCCGTTCCAAAATTTATATGCCCCTGCTCCTTTAGTTCCAATCCAGATTTCGTTTGAATTAGTGATGGTCACACACAAAATATTATTGCTTTCAAGATTTGAATTTAAAGTGGTATAATTTGTAAAAGAATTATTTGAAAAATAACTCAAGCCATTTTTTGTGCCGATCCAAACATCGCCCAAAGGATTAATGCTAATACATTGAATAGTATCATTTACCAATCCATTGCTTATTGTATAACCCTGCCAGGTGCTTCCATCATATTTATAAAGTCCCGAATTGGTTCCGGCCCAAACAATATTTCCATTTACTGCGACAGCAGTAACTTTTGAATTTGGTAAAAGAGAATTAGTATTGTCAAAATTGGTAAACGTTGTTCCATCATATTTTGAAAGACCTTTTAACGTTCCTACCCAAAGTGTAGTGTTGTTACTTGCTAATGCATTCACCTGATTGGATGGAATCGTAGAATTTGTGGTGTCAAACATTGTCCAGTTGCTACCATCGAAGCGACCAAGACCGATTAAATAAAATCCAATCCATTTGTTGTTTGATGCATCCAGGTGAAATGCATTTCTGGCACCAAGCTGTAAATTAGTATAACCAGCAGGCATAAGGTAAGCCGAGAGTAAATTTTGCGCATTGCTGTTTATGCAAAAAGCAATTAACAAATTGATTAGTAAGTATTTTTTCACGGCTTTGTTGTTTTGATGACTCAAAGGTGAATCAAAAAAACGAAAAGTCGATACTAAATTTTGGGTAACTGAGAAGGGTTGCAGAAAAATGACAATGCGGTTATTAATATAGATTAAATGGTTGTGACTTGTCGTGCTGACGAAGGAAGCATCTCGCGACACTTATAGAGATGCTTCCTTAGTCAGCATGACAAAAGGCATCCCGAATAAATCACTCCACAATAAACCAAGGATTCAACAAATTCGTTTTATTGTAAATCATCGGATTTTTATCCATCACATTTAGCACTTTAAAACCTGCATAACGTGCAATAGCTTGACCGGCTGCAGTGTCCCATTCCATGGTGGGAGCAAAACGCGGGTAAACATCTGCACTACCTTCTGCCACCAGGCAAAGCTTTAATGAACTTCCTTTTGAAATCAGGTTTACTTCTCCATGCTTATCCTTAAGTGATTGAACAAAAACAACCGTTTCATCACTCATGTGCGAACGGCTTGCAACCACTGTAAATATTTTTTCTTTTTTATCCAACGGAAGTTTTTGTGATGCATTTACAAAACGATCGGCCACATGATTGGCCTGAATGAGGTGTGATAAATATTCTTCATCCGCTTCTACGCGATAACTTCCGGTGCCTTCGCAACCGAAATATAAAACATCAATTACAGGTGCATAAATAACTCCCATCACCGGTTCATTATTTCTGATCAAAGCAATGTTAACTGTAAACTCACCGTTGCGTTTGATAAATTCTTTGGTGCCATCAAGCGGATCAATCATCCAGAACATTTTCCACTTGCTGCGTTCAGCATAATCAATTGCTTTGCCTTCTTCACTTAAAACCGGCAACATGGATTCCTTTAAAACCTCTACAATCTTTTCGTGTGATCGTTTATCAGCTTCGGTCAACGGAGATTGATCTTGTTTTAACTCAACTATAAATTCTTCTGAATATACTTTATTGATTTCTTTACCGGCAAGAACAGCTGCTTTTAAGGCGAGAGAAAGTAAGGGGTTGTAGTTTTCCATTTGATTGATGTGCTAATGTGCGGATAACAAGATGTGCTGATTTATGTTATGAAATAATGAGGTGATTAAGGAACCAACAGGCGATATTAATTTTTTTTTGCCACTTTTAATTCTAATTTTATTCTTTATTAACGTAATCAACTTTGTGAACCTTATCAGCACATCAACACATTAATAAATCAGCACATCAATCAAACGATCATCCCAGCAGCAACAGTTTCATTGGTTCCTTCATCAATTAAAATAACACTTCCAGTAGTTCTGTTTTTACGGTAAGGATCGTAATATACCGGAACCGAAGTTTTAATTTGAATTCGTGCAATATCATTCATTCCAATCTCCTTATCTGTTTCATTTCTATGCAGTGTGTTGATGTCTACTTTGTAACGAACATCTTTAATGACACAACGAATTTCACGTGTGGTGTGACGTAATACATATTTTCCGCCAGGTTGTAGTTTAGTTGTGTTCATCCAACAGACCATCACATCCAATTCGTTTGCCACTTCAGGAACATTGTTTTCACGCACTAACATATCGCCTCGGCTAATATCCACATCACGATCTAAGGTCATAGTAACCGACATGGGTGAAAACGCTTCCTTAATCTGTTCACCAAATAACTCGATGGTTTTTATTTCGGCTGATTCACCATTTGGCAATACTTTTATTTTATCGCCCGGTTTAAAAATTCCACTGGCAATGCGTCCGGCATAGCCACGAAAATCGTGATGCTCGGTTTGTTGTGGGCGAATTACATACTGCACAGGAAATCTGCAATCGATATGATTTTCATCGCTGCTAATATGAATGTTTTCTAAAAGATACATGAGTGTAGTGCCTTTGTACCATGGCATGTTTTCGCTTTTATCTACCACGTTATCGCCCTTCAAAGCGCTAACCGGAATAAATGTAACATCCTTTATTTCCAACTTTGAAGAAAGTTTTTTGTATTCCTCCACCACTTTCCAATAGGCCTCTTCACTGTAATCCACCAGATCCATTTTGTTGATGCAGATGATCAAGTGTGGAATTTGCAACAAGGCTGCAATAAATGAATGTCGGATGGTTTGTTCTAAAACTCCTTTACGTGCATCCACTAATATGAGTGCAACGTTAGCCGTTGATGCACCGGTAACCATATTGCGTGTGTATTGAATATGACCGGGTGTATCTGCGATGATAAATTTTCTGCGTGGTGTTGCAAAATATCGGTAGGCAACATCAATTGTAATTCCCTGTTCACGTTCGGCTCGCAAACCATCAGTGAGCAAACTTAAGTCGACATGCTCAAATCCTTTTTGCTTGCTTGTACGCTCAATTGCTTCTATCTGATCTTCAAAAATTGATTTGCTATCATAAAGTAAGCGACCGATAAGTGTGCTTTTTCCATCGTCAACACTGCCTGCAGTTGTAAAACGCAGCAGTTCCATATTTAAATAGCCTTCCTGGCTGTATGTGCTCATTATTTTATTTAGTTATGAGTTATGAATTTTAAGTTATGAGTTATTGTTTAAGTTATAAATTTCTAAATTTTACATTCAAAATTCATAGCTCAAGGTTCAAAATTATTTTAAAAGTATCCTGCTTTCTTTCTGTCTTCCATGGCGCTCTCACTGCGTTTATCATCCGCGCGTGTTCCGCGTTCGGTTGTACGGCTGGTTGCTACTTCGTCAATAATCTCGTCTAACGTGCTGGCAGGTGAAGCTACTGCACCGGTGCAAGTCATATCGCCAACAGTACGGTAGCGGACAACACGCTTTTGTACTTCTTCATTAGGTCTTATGGTTACAAATTCTGAAGCATACAACAACATTCCATCGCGTTCAACAATATCACGAACATGAGAAAAATAAATGGTTGGTATTTCTAATTTCTCTAATTGAATGTATTGCCAAACATCCATCTCTGTCCAGTTACTCAGCGGGAACACACGAAAGTGTTCGCCCACATTTCTTCTCCCGTTCAACAAATTCCATAATTCAGGACGTTGATTTTTGGGATCCCATTGACCAAAGTCGTCACGGTGAGAAAAAAATCTTTCCTTGGCACGCGCCTTTTCTTCGTCTCTACGCGCACCGCCTAAAGCTGCATCAATTTTTAATTCTTCTAAGGTGTCTAACAAAGTAACTGTCTGCAATACATTGCGACTTGCATTCGGACCTTTCTCTTCTTTAGCACGTCCTTTATCAATTGAGTCCTGCACATAACGAACAATTAGTTGTGCTCCGATTCGCTCGGCCATTTCATCACGAAAAGTGAGTGTTTCAGGAAAATTATGACCAGTGTCTACATGCACCAAAGGAAATGGAATGCGAGCCGGATAAAATGCCTTTTGTGCAAGATGTGTCATCACAATGGAATCTTTTCCACCCGAAAACAATAATGCAGGACGATCGAATTGAGAAGCGGTTTCACGAATAATGTAAATGGCTTCTGCTTCTAATTCACGTAAATGATTTAAATGGTAAAGTATCATGTATTAATTATGCTTTTATGCTGTTTAACGTAAAATTTAAAATTTGGTTCACACAATTTTCTAAAGTATCCTGTGCCGTATGTACAATAACTTCGGGATGTAAAGGAGTTTCAAAAGCTGAACTGATGCCTGTAAAATTAGGTATTTCGCCCTTGCGCGCCTTTTTGTATAAACCCTTCACATCACGGCTCTCGCAAACTTCAATAGGGCACTCTACAAATACTTCGATAAATTCTTCCTTTTCCACCATTGCACGCACTGCGTTTCTATCTTCAATAAACGGAGAAATAAATGCAGTGATTACAATAATGCCTGCATCCACAAACAATTTTGCCACCTCTCCGATTCTTCTAATATTTTCTTTTCGACCTTCATCAGTAAAATCAATATTGTTATTTAAACCGTGGCGTATGTTATCACCATCGAGGAGATATGTTTTGTATCCTTTCTGAAATAGCTCCTGCTCTAATCGATCTGCAATGGTTGATTTGCCGGAACCACTCAAACCCGTTAGCCAAATAACCACAGGTTTCTGTCCCAATAATTTTATCCGATCCGTTTTACTGATCTTATAATTCTGCTTAACAATATTTGTTGATTGCATACAATTTTAAAAATTAAAGCACAAAGCTAACATTCGTTTTTATGGCCAGAAATTTGACAAAACTTAGATTCAATCAATGATTCAAAATAAATTTTCCTATGTTCTCTGTTAAAAAAATATATATCAATTATTTAAATCAATTATTTATCTCTTCCTTGTATTTTAATGACGAATCCTTTCCATCACCACCCGATCTTTTTTATAAACTGCCGGCACTCCTATATAAATTTTATACGCATCTAAATCGTGTGTTGCAACAGAACCTACCGCAAGTACGCTATGTGATTTACAGGTTACCCCCGGACAAATAACAGATTTGGCTCCAATGAAAACACCGTCCTCAATTGTTATGGGAGCGGTTATGGTCTCAAACTCTACGCTTTTATAATTGTGATTTCCGGTAAGAAGCATAGCGCCTTGTGCAATATTTACATGGTTGCCAATAACTACCTGATCTAAATTAAGTATCCAGGCTCCTTCTCCAATCCAAACATGATTACCAATTGTTAATCGCCATGGAAATTTAATGTTTACTCCCGGTTTACTCATCACCAAACCTATTCCCACTTTTGCACCAAATAGGCGCAACAATTTTGCTCTCATTTTACTGGACGGAAAAAATGGACTCATAAAAAAAAGAATGTTGCACAAATGCCAGCACCCGAATTTAAACCATGATGCTCCAATATCGAATTCTGTTGAATCGAAACGAGAGAGATCAACCTTACCCTGCTGTGCACTCATTTAATAGTTATTAGTTTTTTAAAACGGACAAAAAATTCAATTTTCGATGTAAAATTATTGCTTTTCAGTCTTTCTATGCCTTACATAAACAGATTTGCGTAGGTACGTTTAAAATACTGTTTTATTTTTTTTAATGGTTTTAAAAGTGTGGTTGCAAAACCGGGTTTTATTCCGTTTAATTTCCAAGCCAGCTTGTCTTCGATGTTTGCTTTCAATTTTACAAAAATGCTCACATTGCTAACACCACCCATTCGCATTTTTACAATTGTATCCTTTAAATAGCCAATCTTAATACCATGCTTATGTATTAGGCGTAACATTAATTCATAGTCGGCCGACAGCTTTAAGTTGG
This sequence comes from Bacteroidota bacterium, assembly GCA_031409815.1. Taxonomy (GTDB): domain Bacteria; phylum Bacteroidota; class Bacteroidia; order AKYH767-A; family OLB10; genus JANLUX01. Next base: position 9,248 of record JANNXV010000162.1, on the reverse strand, counting down.
TATTAAAACCCCCAAATTTTTCATACACTTCTCTTTTAACAAAAAAGGTGGGATGAGGAGGCATCCATCCTTTTAAAAATGCGCCCTCTACATATTCGCCCGATTCCCAAACACGCATTGATTTATTGACATCTTTTCGATTAACAAAAACCAGGTCTGCATATACTCCTTCGAGTTCTGGATCAGTTTCAAATTTCTGCACCACTTTACTAATCACCTTTTCATGAGCATACAAATCATCGCTGTGTAACATTCCCACAATATCGCCTGTTGCTTGCTTAATTCCTTTGTTTAGCGCATCATAAAGCCCCTTATCTTTTTCGGAAACAATTTTTGAGATTTTGTTTTTGTATTTGTCCACTATCTCCAGTGTACGATCTTTTGATTTTCCATCAATAATTAAATATTCAATGTTAGGATAATCCTGCGAAACCACTGTTTTAATGGTGTCTTCCACAGTTTGTGCACTATTGTAAGTAATTGTTATGATGGAAACTTTCATGAATAAATTATTATTGGGCAGTTCTCAATTCTTATCTTACGTATAAATATTTTTTTTGTTGCAGAGGTAAAGATAGGAGGTTAGTTAAGCAAATAGTTTTTTATTGTCATCTATGAGTTTAGGGTTATTAATTACCTTATCAGCAAAATTAAATGCACCGCTACTCCAAGTATTAAATGTTTGCTGATTCATTTCGGCACAGGTTGTTAATGTATGCAACAAAGTGGCTTCATCATTTACTCCAATATCCCAACCAGCATTCAGTTCGGCAAGATTCCGCCATGGGGTTTGATCACTAATAACAACAGGGCAACCGGCAGCCATGCTTTCAATTATAGAATGTCCAAAATTTTCGTGTTGAGTTTGCAATAGACTAAAATGATACTTAGACAAAATTTTTCTGGCATCCGTATTTGCAATAGCTCCTTTATAATTTATTTTAACATGTGGTGGCGCTTTTGAAATTGCTTGTTTGCACTTTTCCCAATACTCAGCATCGTCAATTGGTCCATAAATATCAAATAATACCTGAAGTGTATCGGGTAATCTATTAAGCGTGTTGACGGTAGAAAGCAGATTTTTTTTTGCAGACAATCGCGACAAGAAAACAAAATCCACCTTTCCAACTTCTTTACTTCTTGAAGGTACAGTTGAAGCATTTAGTGAAGTGAGGTTGGTTGCAACAATAATTTTTTGGCGTCTTCCAAAATTAAGTGCAATTTCCTTTTCTTCTAATTCGGTTGATGCATGCCAGGTAATATTTTTATACAGGCCTGTGATGCGTGCAGCCATTAAGAATAATTTTTTCTTGGTTGATTTAATTTCCAAAGCCCCCTTACCTAACATGCCTCTGGGTGCGAGTATTGTTTTTCGTGAAGGCAAAAAATATTTGCGAATGATTAAAGGGTACATGGTAAAAAAAACAGAAAACAAACTATTCAGGTAAATTGCATCAGCTTGTTCTGCAAGCATTATTTTTTTTAGTGTTACGAATTTTCTGCCTTGTTGCGAAAAATAGTACACACGAGTTCCTTCCGCTAGAGTATTCCATTCATCACTTTTAATAGTTGAATACGGATGTATTTCCTTTTCATCTGTGTCACTTGTAATAATTGCGAATTCAAAATTGTCTTTTAATCGTGCAACAATATTAGCAACTGATTGTATTGGGCCACCTGCTTTATATCCGGGCAAGTACCAATCAATAAACACCAGGATTTTTTTTCTTTGTAAGCTACTCATCTATTCACTTACATTATTATTCTCCATCCAATCTTCCAGTACTACACATAGCCACATATCCAGCCAACGTATGTTTTTATCGCCACTTAAAAATTTAGACCATTGGTTTTGTAGTTGATTTCCATTTATAAAACTTCTTTTTGACAATTGCATAATCCTTGATTCGCAAAAATCCCGCAATTCGTTTTTCAACCATACTTCCCATGGAAACACAAACCCCATTTTTTTTCGGTGCACTATTTCATCAGGAAGTAGTCCATTTAAACTATCTACTAATAATTTTTTGGGATAAATCGGTTTCTTGAATTCATCTGAAATACCGAGCACATACTCCAGCAATTTATAATCAAGAAATGGAACCCGCACTTCCAATGCCACAGCCATACTCATTTGATCAGTATCGCGAAGCAAAACATTTTGCATGTAAGTGGTGATTTCTGCAATACTAACTTGACTCAGCAGCGGTAAAGTAGCGCTATCACTTAACTCGGTTTTTAGAATTCGTTGAATTTGATCAAGTGGCAATTGTTTTAAATTCAACATTGATAAAAGTGCTTCTGGATTTCCTACCTGACGAAAAACTGGAAACGAATTAGCAATTTCTCCATTCTCCAGATTTAAAAATTGCTTTGCCTTGTTGGAAGTTACTCCTGGTTTAATGGCAGTAATAGCTGCACCTGTCATTCTTCGCAGGGCTTTAGGAGATTTCCAAATCCAAGCCTTTTCTTTTAGCTTTAAATAATTATTGAAAACCGGATAACCTGCAAACAATTCATCACCGCCTAATCCTGATAATGCCATTGTAATTCCGTTTTGCCGTGTAATACGTGAAACAATAAATGAATTCGGCCCGTCACCACTTGGGTGATCTAATGCATTTAATGCAAGAGGCAAATCGTCTAAAAAATCTTTTGGCTTTAGATGAAACTCATGATGATCTGTTTTGAATTTATCAGCAATAATACGAGCATATTTAGCTTCACTAAATTCTTCCTCATCAAAAACAATGGTAAAGGTTTTTACAGGTTGCTCTTGTACTTTACTCATCAAACCAACTATTGCGCTTGAATCAATACCGCCTGATAAAAATGCTCCGAATGGTACATCGCTAATCAGTCTTCGCTTAACTGCATCACTTAATAGTTGATTTACATCAGTACAAACTTCTTTATATGATTTGCCTTTTGAGTGATCGGAAAAATTTTTTTGAGGACTCCAATATTGATTGATACTAACTCCGCTTTTATTAATAACCATTTGATGACCGGGCATTAACATAAACAAACCATCAATCAAAGTATGAGGAGCGTGAACCGTTTGGTAGGTAAAATAGTCGGCTAATGCCGACTTATTTATTTTGCGTGGCACCAATCCTGATTCCAAAATTGCTCTCACTTCAGAAGCAAATAAAACTGTCGTATCTTTTTGATAATAGTATAACGGCTTTATTCCAACTCTGTCGCGTGCAATAAAAAGTTCTTGCTTTGTTTTATCCCAAATTGCAAATGCAAACATTCCGTTAAACTGATTAACGCATGCTGCGCCCCATTTTTTATAAGCAGCAAGTATGACTTCGGTATCCGTTTTTGTTTTGAAATGATAATCGGGAAGTAAAGATTTTATTTCTTGAAAATTATAGATCTCTCCATTAAAAACAATTTCCATTTCGTTTAAAGAATCTTGCATAGGTTGATGACCTGCAGGACTTAAGTCAATTATTGCCAGCCTTCGATGACCAAGCGCCACTTTTTCATCTACATAAAATCCATCATCATCGGGTCCTCGGTGCGCAATTGCATTATTCATCCGCTGAACCATTGTTGATGATTCTTCTTTATTCAAACCAAATATTCCACAAATTCCACACATAAGTCTATTTATTCAGCAAGTTCATAAGCGTATTACTCCAAGTTTCGGGGGTTATTTGCTTTGATAATTCAACACTTCTTTCTCCCATTTCAAACAAATCCTTATCTGATAAAGAAATTGTTTTTTTCATTGCTTCAACTATCGTTGCTACCTCTTTTGGTTTTGTATAGAATCCATTATACGCTTCGCGTAAAAAAGTGGTTGCTGCACTTGTTGTGGTACTGCAAATTAGCGGGAATCCGGCTGCTGCAAATTCATGAACTACTACACCCCAATGTTCATAATGGGTAGGTAAAATAAAAACACCCGTTTCGCCAATAAACTTGCTCAGGTCCTTAGGCTGTATAAAACCGAAATTCTTGATCTTATCATGTTGGGGAAAATCATTATCATATTCTCCTTTTCCAAGGCACCACAGTTCCCATTCATTGGGCTGTTCATTTTGCAATTGTATAAAAGCCTGCCAGAGCTCTTTCACACCTTTTAATTCGGAATACCTTCCTACATAAATAAATTTTTTGGGGAATAAATTCCTTTTGCTCTCTTTATTCTTTAAATAATATTGTTGAAACAAATCAAAATCGGCCGAATACATTCCGGTCAACAATCGATCATTTTTAAAACCAAATTTTCTTGCATAAACCGCATTGGGTTCACCTGGCACCCAACAATGTGTAAATATTCGTGGCAGGTATAAAGGACCAATCACTGTAGCAATATTTTGCTTTACCGAGCCCAACCAAGGCATATCAGACGTTAGCACCACCGGAATATTTTTAAAACTTTTACTTACAGCGATATAGTCTTTATCCATCCAGCCTCCAGTAAATATTAAATCCGGATTAATTTCCTTTGCCAATGCAATCAATTGAGTCCGGTTATAATTTTTTCTTTCGTAATATTTTATATGATCATTAAACTTAAATTCAAATGGCGCTACCGGATTTAAGGGATAACGTACCACATGAATTTCCACATCATAAAGCGTAGACAACTTTTCAATGCAAGCCAGAAAATATCCTGCTAGTTCATTGTAAAGGAATAATATCTTTTTGGGTGACGGGTTCATTTTTTTGATACTGCAAAAGTGTAATTATTAATAGTAATAAAAGAAAGAATGGACTCAATGATGCTGCAGCCCACGATTCGAAACTGATTGTAAACAAAATAGTAAACAAGGTTGGAATTGCGATATAGTTAATTGATGCGGCCTTAACAAACAACCTGACAAAAGCAACCAAAAACAAAACCAAACCAATTAAACCTGTATTTAACCAAAAAGTGAGATATGTATTATGAACTCCTCCCTGATGTCCTAATGAAGACAGATATTCGCGATTAATGGTGAAATAATCCTTATCGTAACCAAACCCCTGGCCAATAAAAAAATGCCTTTCAATTTCTTGCCATGCAAATGACCATGCTATTAAACGGCCGGAGCCATCATCTAAATGTTCAACTCTAAGGTACTTTCCCAATCCTAATGAAGTAATTATTGAAACTAGGTTTTCATTAATAAATTGAAATACTATGGCAGAAATTATGACAATGATAAAACCATAGAAATAAGATATTTTATAAAATCGAAGAAAGAATAAAAAAATCAAAATCGAGAACAAACTATTTCTGGAACTGGAAATAATTACGCTAGCTATAATAATACCATAAATAAAAAAGTACTCTGACTTTGAAAATATATCTGGATAATGATATTTTGAAACAGCGATTAAAATAATAAGCAAGGCACCAAGAGTGCCGATTCCATTAGGGCTACCAAGTAAGCCGTTAAACCGCCCATTAGTATAAACCCAACTATTGAAAAACAAAATCATGATTAAACTAACGGTTAAAAAAAGAATGCAAAACCAGATACAAGTTCGTGGCAAAAACACTCCGAATCTGTCAAGTTCCTTCATGAAATATCCAGGAGTTGCCGCCAGTATAAGCGTATATGAAAGTGTGCGTTGAAATGACATTAATGGATCGATGCTTCTAATGGTTAACAAAAACGCAAACAGCAGAAAAACAATAAAAGGGGTAAACAATTTACCTCTATCCGGAAACTCCTTCATATTAAGAAATACAAATATTGAAAGTACAACCAGGTATACATCCTTAATATTAAATGCCCAATCACCTAACATATGATGCCTATTATCCGCAAAAAAAATGATCATTAAAAAACCCACTATCATGTAGGTATATAACTGCTTCTTTCTTAAAAAAATCAGACTCAGAGGGATTAAAAGATAAGAGCTTTCAGCAAATAACATTCCGGCAAATAACCAAAACAGCAATAAAACAAGAATTTGTGTATGTTCCTTTAAAAAATTAATCATCTGATGGTGCTGAAAGTATTGAATAACTCAGCATGTTGCTTGGCAACTACTGGCCAGGTAAATCTGGCACAGACTTTTTCATATGAATTGATGGACAACATTTTTCTTTGTTCAGGGCGAAGTTGGAAAAATTGTTGAATTGCTGACTTTAAGGATCTAATATTATTTTTTTCAATCAGGAATCCATTTCCACTATTAACCAGTTCAGATGTTGCGCCAGTATCGCTTACTACAATTGGCATACCCCCTGCCATAGCTTCTAATACTACTGTTGGCATACCTTCAAATAATGTTGGAAACACAAACAAATCATTTTCTAAATAAAGTCGCTTTAAATAATCATCATCTGCAAAGCCAATAAAATTTACATTCGGAAACGAATACTCTTTTACATATTTATCAAACAAAGGACCCTTGCCTACTAAATTAAATTGCAAACGATTTTGATAGCCTTCATTATTAAGTTGTCTAACACATTCCATCAAAATATTTATTCCTTTATTAAAAGCAAATCGTCCAACAAATAATAATTGTAATACTTCTTTATCGTAATTATGTTCCTGATAACTATCAGGATTGGTGGCATTTGGCAAAACAATAATTTTTCGATCAGGGTGGGCCATTGAATTCCTAAGTATCTCCGTCAACCTGCCTCCAAGCGAAACCACCTTAGCTGCGTATTTAAACTGATGTCGTTGAACTGTTCGATAAGTAGTGGTGATTACCCTGTCTTTTAATTCAATGGCTTGAAAAGGTTCAAGCCCATGAGGATTGACAATTACACGATATCCAATTTCCCTAATGCCATGCCAAATTGCAAAACCTTGAGAATAAATTATAGCGTTTGGATATTGTTTACAGATAGTATAAACCTCTTTACTAAACTGATAACATTTGTACAAATAGTTAATGTATTGCAGCTTGAACAGTTGAAAATTTAATGCATATTCCTTGACATTAGGTAAATCGGTTAATACTTTCTTATCATGTGAGTGAATTACAATGATATCAAATTGATTATTCTGTGCAAGTTCTTTAATTAGCAAAGCCGAATGGCGCTGCATGCCTCCCACTGCATGTGGAAAAATACCATCAGTACAAAATATTATTTGTTTTCGGTCTGCCATTCTTCTACTAATGTTTTGATACCACCATCAATATCAACCAATGGCTGCCAGCCAATATTCTTTAGTTTACTTACATCAGCCAGCAAATGCATTCGCTCAACTTTTCGAACTCTTGATGGGTCCACTTCAATCTCAATTTTCTGTCCAATTTGTCTACTAAAAGAATCAACGATTTCTGTAACAGCATACTCTATACCTCTGCCCAGATTAAATGTATGAATACCTGAATTTATTTTACTTAATAAAACATGAACTGCATTTGCCATGTCAGACGTATGAATAAAATCACGCTTAGGAGTTAAATTTCCTAATTGAATTTTACGCAATCCGCTGTTGACTTGCTTCTGAATTTCAGGTATCAAATGAGGATTAGTTTCGTTTGGACCAAATGCATTAAAGAAACGACAAACTACAGTAGGAATGTTAGTTTGCAAATGAAACTCGTTACATAAATGCTCGCCCACCAATTTGCTTAACCCGTAAATATCCATAGGGCCTGTGGGATGAGACTCATTAACTGCTTCATCATAAATTGGATAAACTGCGGCTGTTGAAGCAAAGAAAAACTGTTTTACTTTATTTCGCTTAGCAGCATCAAGTATATGTGTAGTACCTAAAATATTAATGTTACTTGACTCATATGGATGCTGATTGCAGTAGGGTATAAAATGTACTGCTGCCAGATGAATGATTATTTCAGGTTTAATCGAGTCAATAATCTGATCAATCTCTGCTTTATTAAGAATATCCGTTTGGTAAAAATGGTCGTCAGCAACATCAATAAATCTTCTATCGCCAAAGGACAAATTATCAATCACAAAAATTTCATTTCCTTCTCTTTGAAGTTTGTCGATTACTGCAGATCCAATAAAGCCTGCTCCACCTGTTACTACTATTTTTTTCATAATTTTTTCTAATGAAGTCAGATATACGTTAAAAAACTAAAAAAGTTATGTTATATATAAAGTTAAAAAAGGCACTACTCACAATGATATCGATAAAAGAACAACATATAATTTTATTGAACTAATTTTTACTTCCTACTTTTTTTGAAGGCGCTAAATTAGGATAAACTTTTCTTTAGATTAGTTTTGTTTGCATCAATAAAGAATATTCATTCTCTATTATTGTTTTCACAATCATTTACTTTTGTCTTTAATCTTAAAATTATTATGGTAGAAATCAATGTCCATAAGCTTTTCACTTAAATGTCGAATTAATGTTTCAAACTTTAGCACAAATTCAGGAAAACATAAAAGAAGGGAAAATATCCTGTCGTAAACTAGTTGAAGATTTTTTAGTTGTTATCGAACAAAAGAAACAACTGAATGCTTTTGTAAAAGTTTTTGATAAAGAAGCACTTCAAAATGCTGACCGAATCGATAAATTAATTGCTAAGGGCGAAGCTGGAAGACTAGCTGGAATGGTTATTTCAATTAAAGACAATATTTGTTATAAAGGCCATCGGCAAGGAGCTTGTTCTTTACTATTAGATAATTTCGAATCACTATATACTGCAACCGGGATTGATAGATTGTTGGCAGAAGACGTTATTATTATTGGCAGTTGTAATGCAGATGAATTTGGTATGGGTGGCTCAAATGAAAATTCACCTTACGGACCCGTACATCATCCTACGGATTTCGACAAAGTTCCAGGTGGTTCCTCAGGCGGATCTGCTGTTTCGGTGGCTTCCGGAATGTGTCATGCAGCCATTGGGTCTGATACTGGTGGCTCCATTCGACAGCCGGCAGCATTTTGTGGTACCATTGGATTAAAACCAACTTATGGAAGAATTTCCAGATATGGTTTGATTGCTTTTGCTTCCTCATTCGACCAGCTTGGAATAATTGCCAACCACACTTCAGATATTGCATTGATTTTAGAAATAATGGCTGGTCATGATGTAAATGACAGCTCATCCTCTCAAAAAGAAGTAGCTGCATACAGTCAATCTTATCAAAGGGAAAGGAAATTTAAGATCGCTATTATCAAAGAATGTTTAGAAGCCAAAGGGTTAGATACCGAGATAAAAAATAAATTGTTATCACAAATCGAATCCTTAAAACAACAGGGCAATGAACTAGAAATTGTGAGTTTGCCCATTTTAGAGAAAATAGTTCCCACATATTATATTCTTACAACAGCTGAAGCATCCTCCAACCTTTC
>JANNXV010000161.1:0-6754 GCA_031409815.1 Bacteroidota bacterium | reverse complement strand
CAAGCAATGTATTACTGTCTTCATTGGCATCAAAGGGTGCATCAACCGAAACAGGCTTGTTGCTAACTTTCAACACTTCACGAACCTGATCGCGACTAATATCCAATAGTTCCGATATTTCTTCAGGGCTGGGTTCTCTTTCAAATTGCTGTTCTAATTTGCTAAAAGTTCTTTTCACTTTATTGATTGCCCCAATTTGATTCAATGGTAAGCGAACCATGCGACTTTGTTCTGCAATGGCTTGCAATATGCTTTGGCGAATCCACCATACAGCATAAGAAATAAATTTAAATCCCTTTGTTTCATCAAAGCGTTGAGCTGCTTTAATTAAGCCTAAATTACCTTCGTTAATTAAATCAGGTAGACTTAAACCCTGGTTTTGGTATTGTTTCGAAACTGATACAACGAAACGCAAATTAGCTTTCGTTAACTTATCGAGTGCATCCTGATCACCTTTTTTAATCCGTTGTGCTAGTAATACTTCTTCCTGTGGTGTAACCATTGGTTCCTTTCCAATGTCTTGTAAGTACTTTTCTAACGATGCGCTTTCGCGATTCGTTATGCTTTGTGTGATTTTTAGTTGTCTCATGATTAACCCCCTTGTTTTGTGTATGCTGTAAAGCACAAAATGTATGCCACCTATGCCATATATTTTATGATTGTTGAATAACCATCGAAAAACTTGCTTTTAGTTCATAATCAAGCAAAAAGGCCAAAGTTTTCACTAGTTTTTCTGTAATAAAAAACATTACAAAGTGATGCCTAAAAAACACAATTCTCTTTAGTAGATCTTAAATTTAAAACTGCTATTTCTTAAATCTGGAACAGGCTAAATAAAATAATAGTTTTTGCGTTTAGATAAAGTGCTAACATAATTAAATAATTTAGCCACCTATGAATAAAATTTTGCAAATTCTATTATTGCTAAACATTAGTATAAGTGTTTACGCACAAAGTGATAATGATAAGTTAGTTCAGTTTTCAGGTGTAGTGGTCACCAGCGATGACCTTCAACCAATTCCCTATACAAGTGTAATTATTAAACATACTTATAGAGGTACCATAACTGATTTTTATGGTTTCTTTTCATTTGTTGCACTAAAGGGCGATACGGTGGAGTTTTCTTATCTGGGTTACAAAAAATCCTTTTATGTAATACCTGATACATTAAAGGAGAGTCGTTATTCGTTAATACAGATGCTCTCACGCGACACCATTTTATTAAAAGAAACGGTTATTTATCCATGGCCCAGTAAAGAAGAATTTAAAAAGGCCTTTGTTGAACTTAATATACCGGATGATGACGCACAAAGGGCTATGCGTAATCTGGAGATGGCACAGCATAAAGAAATACAGGATAATGTACCTTATGATGGCAGCATCAATTACAAGTTTTTGAATCGCGAACGAAATTATCAGTTATATACTGCAGGTCAATATCCTGTTAATAATCTTTTGAATCCTTTGGCTTGGGCAGCATTTGTTAAAGCATGGCAAGAAGGGGCTTACAAGAAAAAGGATGACAAGTAATTTATCTATGAAGAAAATTATTGTAATCATTCTTTTTCTTTTTTCAGTTTATAATATCCATGCACAAACAGCCACCATTTATGGTACGGTAAGAGATAGTTTAAAAAAGCCTATCGAAGCAGTGAGTGTTGCAGTGTTGGGTACACCTGGTGGAGTAATTACAGACAACCGTGGCAGTTTTGAATTAGTTATCTCTGCCAATAAAGAAATAATTATTGCATTTAGCTTTATTGGCTATAGTTCCATTAAGCGTAATGTTAAACTGGAAACTGATGAACGGAAGGAATTAAGTGTGATACTATCATCAGTATCTACAACACTCCCAAATGTAAATATAGAGGCTAAGAGAAGTAATGACCCAACACTGATGCGAATAGATCCGAAAGTGTTAGGTAATCTTACTAGTGTTTCGGGCAATTTTGAAGATCTTATTAAAACATTGCCTGGAGTTGTTTCAAACAACGAATTAAGTTCCACTTATTCGGTGCGTGGAGGAAACTTTGACGAGAATCTGGTGTATGTAAATGATATAGAAATTTATCGACCTTTTCTGGTAAGATCGGGCCAACAGGAAGGATTAAGTTTTATTAATTCTGATCTGGTTTCATCCATCAATTTTTCGGCCGGTGGTTTTGCAGCCGTGTATGGCGATAAACTAAGTTCTGTTTTAGATATTAAATACAAACGACCTACCGATTTTGTCGGTTCGGCTTATATCAGTTTATTGGGTGCTGGTTTTCATTTAGAAGGTGTAACTAAAAACAAAAGATTTAATTTTCTTTTTGGTTTCAGACAAAAATCCAATCAATTTCTTTTAAAAAATTTGGACACCAAAGGTGATTACCGTCCCTCATTTACAGATATTCAAGGTCAAATAAATTATAACTTTTCATCAAAAACTGAATTAAGTATTCTCGGTAACTATTCACGTAATAAATATCTTTTTATCCCATCAGATCGTGAAACCGAATTTGGAAATATTAACGAAGCTTTGCGATTTACAGTTTTCTTCGATGGTCGCGAACAAGATAGTTACTCAACTTTACAGGGTGCGGCTACGCTCTCGCATCAGTTAAATTCAAGAATGAGGTTACGCTTAATTACCGGAGCCTATAATTCAGTCGAAAGCGAGTATTTTGATATTGTAGGAGCTTATCGATTGGATGAATTGGAAAGGGATTTGGGTTCGAGTCAATTCGGTGATGTAGCCTTTAATAGAGGAGTAGGAGCATTTCTTTCGCATGCAAGAAATGATTTAAGAGCAGGAGTAATTTATGCCGAGCATAAAGGAGCTTACTCTAAAGAACATTCATTTCTTCAATGGGGCGTTAAGGCACAACACGAAAATATTACGGATGATTTAAATGAATGGGAATATCGTGATTCATCTGACTTCTCGGTACCTCATCCTGCCGACAGTGTTGGACAACCGCATAACCCCAATCAACAAATTGTGCTGAACAATGTCGTGATAACTAAAATTGATTTAAGCTCTAATCGTTACAATGGTTATTTACAAAATAATTGGGAGTTTGAACGCACTACTTACAGCCTTGGCATTCGTGCAACCTATTGGGATTTTAATAATGAATTAAATATTAGTCCACGGGCATCCTTTACATATAAGCCAAAATGGAAAAGGAAGTTTTTCTTTCGAGCTGCAGCAGGTTTTTATTACCAACCACCATTCTATAGAGAGATGCGCGATTTAGCAGGAAGGATTAATTATGATATAGAATCTCAACGATCCATTCATTTTGTATTGGGTAATGATTATCAGTTTTTAAGTTGGGGTAGAGAATTTAAATTAACTACCGAAGTTTATTATAAGAAACTGGATAATCTCATTCCATATAAATCAGATAACTTGCGAATAAGATATGCCGCCACCAATAACTCAAAAGGTTATGCAAAGGGTTTAGACATGCGCATTAATGGCGAATTTGTAAATGGAATTGAATCATGGGCTTCTATTTCTCTTTTAAAAACCGAGGAAGATATTCAAGGCGATTATTATTATACCTATTATAATAGTGAAGGCAAAGAAATTGTTCCGGGTTATACAGTTAATAATAATGCTACAGATAGCGTTTTAACCGAACCGGGATATATTCCCCGACCAACAGATCAAAGAGTAACATTCAGTTTATTTTTTCAAGATTATTTGCCCAAGTTTCCCAGCTATAAAATGAATATCACTTTAATTTATGGAACAGGTTTGCCTTTTGGACCTCCAGGATACGATCGTTATAAAGATGTGCTTCGCATTCCGGCATACAGAAGAGTAGATATTGGTTTTTCGAAAATTATTATTGATGAAGACAAACCCAATAAATCGCGATTATTTCTGATTAAAAATTTAAGTGCTATGACTTTTGCTGTTGAAGTATTTAACCTTTTGCAGGTAAACAATACCGTTTCTTACGTTTGGATTACCGATGTAACGGGCCGACAATATGCAGTGCCCAATTACCTCACCTCAAGAATAGTAAATGTTAAACTTAATGTAAAGTTTTAAAGTTTAATTTTAACCAAATACATTTTCTTTTTAATAATGGCCGGAGCAATCAATGTTTCCTCATCCACTTGTTTTCCGGCTCTGGGTAAAATATAAATACGTTCGTTAGAACGAATAATTTTTGTTTCATTCATTTCACCCTTTGTGTTTATTTGATAACAAATAACCTCATTATTACTATTTATGTTTCCATTATAAATAATGGATAATTTATCCGAACTCAAAGTAGATACAAATGAAGACAGGAAACCAGCGTCATCAGTGGAAGTCTGATTTTTTCTGATCACATTTGTCCATGAAACATTTCCATCAGCATCAAGGGCCAACACCACAATGTTGTCAAAATTATACTCGGCTCTTTGGTTAAATGTTTGAGTAAAATAGTCGTAGTAAGAATATTCGTTTACGTAAGCGGCCTCTGCAATAATAACAGCTCCTCCGTCAGCGCGTAATACAATGCGTTGAATCGGATAATTAAATAACCCCAGATTATTATCTGCATTTCTCTCACCAACCAGCTTTAGTTGTGAGTCGCCTTTAATGGTAAAATAATTAACATGAAGTGTATCTTCAAATGATAAAGAAATTCTTGAAAACATAACACCAGTTCCCGAATTAGAATTTTTATCTGCATAGAATCCTGCAACAACTGCGTTGTTATTTAACTTGTCAATTGCCAATACTGCTTCTGTTAATGATTTATTTTCAACCACTAACGGAAACTCTCTAAACTGATTTTGACCTACCCGATTAATAAACAACCGATATTGAATCAGCTTTCTTTTATCACCCGACTTTACACGGGTACTTAATTGAACAAGAGCGATAAAATCGCCACTCTCAGAAAGCGCATATTTTGTTTCACCTAACACGTTATCACGGTAAGGAATTGTCAACTGCTGCTTACTTATCATTGCTAACGAGCTATCAAAAACTATTGTTTGCAATCTTAATTCTGCGTCTAATTCTTCTTCGAAATACAAAGCAGCTGTTAGTTTAGAATTGGATGTAATTAATTTTATTTTACCTAGGTCGTTGGTGCTTCCAAAGCGGCATTCGCCTAATTTGATATTCGCCTTTGATGTTTTTCCGGCACTATTAACAACATCTGCATAAAAAGTAACAACATTGTCATTCCTTTTCCATTTTGATTGAATAATCAGTATATGATCGTTATGAAAAGTTACAGCTTCTACATTAGCACCCTCTTCAGTTGCAACGAGCAGTTTTTCCCATTTCTGATTCAAATTAAAATCGAAATAACTGATCTTGTATTTGCGGTTTTTAAATCCGATTCTGTCGCGATCAGTAAACATCGATAAATTACTTTGAAGTAAAAAAAAGCCTTCATCATCTTGACCTATTACTTTTACATGGCTATAAACCGCATCATCCAGATTTTTGGGCGATAGCATATATGTTTGTGAAAAGGTATTGCTAAAACTAAACAATACGAATAGCAAGAAAATTGCTTTTTTGTAAAATGAAATAAACAATGAATGGGTCATTAATTATTAATAGTTTATCATTTAACTGTAACTGAATATTGAGATACTAATTTAAATAGGGATTATTTTCTTTTTCAAATCCAATGGTAGTTGTAGGCCCATGTCCAGGATAAACTGTGACCGCATCAGGCAGCACAAATAACTTTTGTTGTATAGATTTTATCAAGGTTGCATGATCTCCTAAAGGTAAATCGGTGCGACCAATACTAAGCTGAAACAATACATCGCCACCAATTAATATATTACTCTCTTGATGATAAAAACAAATACTACCGGGAGAATGGCCTGGAGCAAGAATTAACTTTAAGGTTGTATTACCAAAGGTAAAAGTGCCGTCTTCAACTAGGCTAATAATCGGTTCGGGCGATTCCTTTGCAGTAATACCAAACATACGAGCACTGTTCGCCAACGAATTTAGAATGGGTATTTCATTTTTATGAATGTTCGGTTTAAATCCAAACTTTTTAAAAATATAAGCATTTCCTAATACATGATCAATGTGGCAGTGGGTGAGTAATAACGCCACGGGTTTTAAATTTTTATGCTGAATAAAATTTAATAATTCGGTTTCCTCAGATTCATCATAACAACCCGGATCAATGATTACACATTCATTGGTTTCATCATATACAATATACGTGTTCTCCGAAAAGGGATTAAATGTGAAGTAATGAATTTGAAGCATTAGTTTGACTTTTTATTTTAATCAATTGTGGCTATTACTTTTAACTCAATAGCAATAGGAGTTGGTAAACAATTAATCTCTATTGTTGTTCTACAAGGCAAATTGTCTTTGAAATATTCAGCATAAACTCGATTATAGGTAGCAAAATCATCTTTCATATTGGTAAGAAATACCGTAACATCAAATATTTTATCCCATGATGAACCTGCCTCTTCTAAAATGTATTTAATATTTCTGAAAACTGAATGGCATTGAGTTTCTATATCATAGGATGATATATTTCCATTCGTGTCCAATTCAACACCCGGAATTTTCTTGGTTCCTCTTTCGCGCGGACCTACACCTGAAAGAAATAATAAATTACCCACTTTACGTGCATGTGGATACAGGCCTACCGGCTCCGGTGCCTTTGATGAGTTAATTTTATCATTCATCTCTATAACTATTTTATCATTTATTTATTTCAATGTTAATTTCCAATTCCCAGTTGGCTCGTATTTGAACGGGTTGGGG
>JANNXV010000160.1:0-2755 GCA_031409815.1 Bacteroidota bacterium | reverse complement strand
CATTAAAATCCCAATTATACCAATGTGAAACTTGCAGTAAAGTTGTTCCTGCATTAGTAGAATGGTACAAATCAACACCCGAACAAAAAAGCTGTTGTGGATCATCCGGGCGAACAGCCACATCATGCGAATACCATCCCTGATAAGTTGCATAGTTGGTGGTGTTGGCAACGCTCCAGTTCAAACCTCCATCAGTTGATTTATATAAACCGATTCCGGTTAACTGATCAGCAATGCTTGCATAAACAATACCCGGTATCAATTGATTAAAACTAATTAATGTTTTTCCCGACCATGTTGCAGGTAAACCTGCAGTAATTTTTATAAACGAACTTCCACCATCAGTCGATCGGTAGATGCCACTGTTGGCACTAAATGAATTTCCTGCAGCTAATAACATTACTGTGGTGTCACCCGGCATATAATTGATGTCAGTTGACATCAGTACATTGTTAACTTGTGTCCATGTTGCGCCTGCATCCATGCTCCTATAGGTTCCTTCAGTAGTAGCTGCAAAAACAGTATTTGGATTTTGAGGATTGATAATGATATCCTGAACGCCACGCAAATCACTCAATTGCCACGGCAATATCTGCGTCCACGTTGCTCCGCCATCTATTGTTTTTAAAATCCCGATGCCATAAGTACCTCGCGTGGTGCGAACAGCAAAACCGGTACCCGTATTTTGATAATTATATACTTCACCGGTTCCAATGTAAATGGTGTTTGAATCTTTTGGATTTATCGCAATGGCTCCAACACCAATCACCGGAAATCCGGTTGGCACAGGTTGCCATGCGGTAGCGCCTGTTCCACCAGTATAACTTTTCCATAACCCGCCTGATGCAGCACCGGCATAAATGGTTTGTGTGTTTTGCGGATTAAAAGCAAGACATAAAGTTCGGCCGCCAAAATTTTTAGGACCAATAGCCGTCCACTGTCCGGGAAATACTTGAGCTTGATTTAATTTTTGCTGCTGAGAATTTTGAAAAGCACTCAGATAATTATTTGAAGGCAGTGTGTTGCCAGGGTACATTCGAGCCTCCATCCAACTGCCCAATGCTTCTGCTGCTTCACCGCGTTCATTCTCTTCATTTTTTTCATTTTTTCCTGCATGATAATTTTTCAGACACACAAAAGTTAATGCTGATAATGTAACGATTGCAACTACTACTATTTTTAGCTTGTTCATATTTTGATTTTGAGATTCATTTAAGAAGCAGCTAAACTACAGCTATATATTTTGATGCACACAATCCTTTATCACAACACTGTAAATATATTTTGAGTTGTTCAAAAGCGAAGACTCAAAATAAAATCGTAAAATTGTTCTCCGAAATTAATTATGACAACACGCGATCTAAATTTGCTCAATATAGGCCTTATGCTTATTTCCTGTATTGTTGCTTTTATTATTCCTTTTGAATTGTTTTTATTTTCTTATGCCATTCTAGGTCCCCTTCATTATCTCACCGAAATTGGTTGGTTGCACAAGCGCAACTATTTTGTAGAAGGCAAATATGATTACCTCTGGTTGGTTTTGTTATGTGTATTTGGAACATTAGGTTATTTTGGTTTTAAAGGTTTTACCACCTGGAACATGTATGCACCTTATATTGCTTTTATGAGTGCTTTTGTTTTTTATATGTTAAAGAACACCTATCTGAAAATACTCGCTATAGTAATTGCATTTTTAATAGGTGTTGCATTTAACACCACACAATTTTATTTCATCTTCTTTCTCATATTTCTGCCAACCATCTTGCATGTTTTTGTTTTTACAGGTTCTTTTATTCTGCATGGTGCTATTAAAAGTAAGAGCGCCTCAGCGTTTGTTTCGTTGTTTGTTTTTGTGGGCTGTGCATTGAGTTTCTTTTATATCCAACCCGATTTTTCCAATTACCTGGTTGGCGATTATATTAAGAACAGCTATCGCGATTTTTCGTCAGTCAATTTTTATCTGATTAAAGTTTTTCAATTGGAAAATCTGGCAAATTTTGATCAAAAAGCACTGTCGGTAGTTTTTAGCTCTGAAAACGGTTACCGTGTGATGCGGTTTATTGCATTTGCATATACCTATCATTATCTTAATTGGTTCAGCAAAACTTCCATCATTAAATGGCATCAGGTAGAGAAAAAATATTTGATTGCCACATTTGGTATTTGGCTACTTGCTTTGGGTATTTATGCACGAGACTATGCAACAGGTTTAAAGTTTTTATTTTTCCTGAGTGTATTGCATGTGTTTCTTGAATTCCCTCTTAATTTTAAAACATTTATTGATTTAGGTAAAGAAGTGAAAGGAGTTTTTGTTCCTGCTGAAGTTAAAGTGGCAGGAAGCAGGAAACAATCAGTTGGAAAGAAGTAAGTCAACTACAGCAGTTGGCAGAACTTTTACTTTAAACTTCCCATCCAAACTGTTTTGCATGATGCTTGGTGTGTTTATGCAAAAGATGTAACCATTCGTAATAATTCAAATGACCAAAAATTGCGTTGGTTATTTTTTTTTCGGGTTCGTTTTCAAAAGCTATTTTAAAATCATTCCATTCCAATATCATTTCTTCAATTGCTTTGTCAATTGATTCATTTCTTACCGGAATTGGACTTTCGGGCATCTGAATATTTTTTGTATTCTCCTTAAATGGTTTATCGCTCATCATAAAATCGTAATAACGAGGAAGCAAATCAACAGGCGTAATTAGTTGCTTTGTATCCCTTTTACCATTTGCTTCTCGCAACGAATCGCTAATGTGCT
>JANNXV010000159.1:0-3098 GCA_031409815.1 Bacteroidota bacterium | reverse complement strand
TCTATATCATCCACACCAAATGATTGTGCGACTTGTGCAGTGGTTCTTCCAATCATTGGCCAATAAGCTTTTACATGGTCGAAATTATCAAGATAAATTCTGCTTACTGCATAATTCCGTAAATCATCAATCATTGTGGATTCTGCAACAGCACTCATTTCGTTATCCTTATTTCTAAACTTTAGTGGGATAAACGTATTAAACCCGCCTGTTTTATCTTGCAAATTACGAAGCCTTCTCATATGATCAATGCGATGTTGATACTTTTCAACATGACCATATAACATAGTAACATTGCTTTTTATGCCTAAGCCATGTGCTGTTTCATGAATTTCGAGCCAACGCTCGCTTGAGCATTTATCACCAGCAATTTCTTCTCTAATTTTCTCATCAAAAATTTCTGCTCCACCACCTGGTAATGAACCAAGCCCACATTCCTTTAAATAAGTTAATCCCTCAGCTATTGTTTTTTTTGCTTTGCTAAACATATAATCTAGTTCAACAGCAGTAAATGCTTTGATATGTAAATCCGCCCGATGTTGATGAATTTTTTTGAGCAAATCGCCAAAAAAAACAAGATCCATTTTAGGATGAACACCGCCCACAATATGAACCTCGGTTATTGGTTTGCCATCATATGCCTTTACTAGGTCTAGCATTTGTTCCATGCTCAACTCCCAACCTTCTTCACGATTTTTATACAAACGAGAGTACGAACAAAACTTGCAAGCAAAAACGCAAATATTGGTAGGTTCTATATGAAAGTTGCGGTTAAAGTAAGTGTAATTACCGTTCTTACGTTCCCGTACAACATTAGCCAATATACCTAACTCTCCTAACTCTGCGTGCTCATAAAGCCATAACGATTCCTGATCAGTTATTCGAACTTGCCCTATTACTTTTTCGGCAATATTCCTCATCTCAAATAACTTTTTATCGCTATTGAGTTGATTAATCAAAATTTCTGCAAACATATTTTACTTGTATAAATTTATTAAAAAAAATTCATGCCTGTAACGATCACAATTGTTCTAACTAAAAGTCAGGCTTGAGCTACTTTGTGAACCCTGTTCTCAATTGTTCTACCCGGGTATACTTCAAGTGCTTTCTTTAAACAATCCATTGCGTTGTGAAGTGATTTCAAATTTAGAACGTAGGCTATTCGCACCTGAGATTTACCTAAAACCGGATTGGAATAAAATCCAGTTGCAGGTGCCAGCATCACTGTTTCACCATTTAATTCAAACTCTTCCAAAAGCCACTGACAAAACAAATCTGCATCGTCAATTGGTAATTGAGCTATACAATAGAATGCACCTTTAGGCATAGGACAATACACACCGTCCATTTCATTTAGTGATTTAATCACAAAGTTTCGTCTGGCAGTATATTCCTTTTTGACCTCAGTAAAGTAAGAGTCAGGTGTATCAATAGCAGCTTCTGCTCCAATTTGACCAAAGGTTGGAGGACTAAGTCTAGCCTGTGCAAACTTTAAAGCAGACGCCATTACTTCCTTGTTTTTTGAAATTAGCGCACCAATTCTGGCACCACAAGCACTGTATCTTTTGGAAATACTATCCATCAAAACTACGTGCTGATCTAAGCCATCTAAATGCATTACTGAAACATAGCTATTGTCATCATAACAAAACTCGCGATACACTTCGTCAGCAAAAAGAAACTAATCATCTTTTAGTGCAATTATCTTAAGTAAGTCCAATTCTTCTCTGTTGTATAAGTAACCCGTTGGATTGCTCGGGTTACAAATAAGTATAGCTTTGGTTTTAGACGTTATTGCTTTTTCAAAATCAGCAATTGGAGGCAAAGCAAATCCAGTTTCGATTGATGAAGGTATTGGTTTAACTACCACACTAGCCTGAGTTGAGAACCCATTATAATTGGCATAATAGGGTTCAGGAACGATTATTTCATCACCAGGATTAAGACAAGCCATCATAGCAATTTCAATTGCTTCTGAGCCACCTGTCGTTATTATAATATCTGTCCAGTCGACATTAATTTGATGCTTTTTATAATATTCTGCAAGCTTTTTTCGATAGGACTCAATACCGGCTGAATGACTGTATTCAATCACTTCAAGCTTATTATTTTTTATCGCATTTAACATCACATCAGGAGTGCGTATATCTGGCTGACCAATGTTTAAATGATAGATATGTTTGCCTTCACTCTTTGCCTTCTCAGCAAATGGAACTAATTTTCTTATTGGTGATGCTGGCATTTGAGCACCTTTTGATGATATTTTTGGCATGGGTATAAAATGAGTTGTCCCGGCTGTATCAGCTCGGGACAACAAAAATAGATATTTTAGAATTGCTTAGTTCTTTGGTGCATCTGATTTTGCAGGATCAGCTACTGGAGTAGGCTGCTCAACAGTTCCTTTTAAATGTAAAACTTTAGGGCTGTTTTTTGCATTTGAAGTAATAGTCACAGTTTTATCTTGCATACCCATTTTACCAGCTGAGTTAAATGTAACCTTAATAACGTTTTTTGCGCCTTTCTTCATTGGCTCTTTAGGCCAGATAGGTACAGTGCAACCACAAGATCCCTGAGCATTTGAAATAATCAAATCTTCTTTACCAGTATTTGTGAACGTAAACTCGCGAGTTATTGACTCTCCTTGCTTAATTGTTCCATAGTTATACTCTTCAACTTCAAAAGTCATTTCAGGAGCATTTTTGTTGTCAGCTGGTGCAGCAACGGCAGCAGGCTTTTCAGTTTGAGCTTGTGATGTAAAAGCTACAAACAAGCATAATGATGCAAATACAATTGTTTTTTTCATGTTTTTTTGTTTTTTAATATTTATATAAGTTTAAATTAGAATTATTGACGAGGTGAACCTTCTACTGGAGCGAAATCATTATTTTTTTTAAATGGAGTTTGATCTTCGGTTTGTTCTTGAGATTTAACCATTCCCTTTATGGTAATTACTTTGGCTGGAGTTTTTGCATTTGAATTAATAGTTACTGTTTTTGTAAAAGGGCCTGGACGCTTGGTATCATAACTAACATTGATATAATTGCTCTGCCCCTTCAATACTGGTTCTTTTGGCCATTTCGGCACCGTACAACCGCAGG
>JANNXV010000158.1:0-9813 GCA_031409815.1 Bacteroidota bacterium | reverse complement strand
CCGGAAATGCCTGCGAGCACGACCGATAAAGAATTCGTTGCGCTCGTAGCTTCACTGAAAGATCTCGCGCTTCAGATCATTCAACATTCACCGAACATTCCTTCTGATTCAGCTTTCGCAATTCGCAATATCGAGAGTCATACGTTCCTCATCAATTTTATTTGCTCGAATATGAATCTCGATGTTCCGAAGAAGCAACAGCTTCTCGAGATCGTCGATCATAAAGAAAGGGCGACGAGAGTTTTAGAACATCTCGATAAGGAATTACAGATGCTCGAGTTGAAAAACCAAATTCAGAGTAAAGTAAGAACCGATATAGATAAACAGCAACGCGAATATTTTTTGAATCAGCAGCTTCGAACTATTCAGGAGGAATTAGGAGGCAACACACCAGATAAGGAACTGGCTGAAATGCGCGAACGAGCCAAATCAAAAAAATGGAAGCAAGAAGTAGCTACAGTTTTTAATAAGGAGATGGATCGTTTGGGTCGTATTAATCCTGCTGCTGCTGAATATTCTGTTACCATGAATTACCTGGAGCTTTTATTGGAACTGCCATGGGAAGAACACACCGAAGATAATTTTGATTTAAAGCGAGCAGAAAAAATTCTGAATCGCGATCATTATGGTTTAGAAAAAGTAAAGAATCGTATTCTCGAATATTTGGCTGTTATTAAATTAAAGAAGGATATGAAATCGCCCATCATGTGTTTGGTTGGCCCTCCGGGTGTTGGTAAAACATCGTTAGGTAAATCGGTTGCAGAAGCTGTTGGTCGAAAGTATGTACGCATGTCTTTAGGAGGAGTTCGCGATGAAGCAGAAATACGAGGACATCGTAAAACATACATCGGTGCAATGCCAGGTCGTGTGATGCAGAATATTAAAAAAGCAAAAACATCAAATCCTGTTTTTATTTTAGATGAAGTAGATAAACTTTCCAACGATATGCATGGCGATCCTTCGTCAGCATTGCTTGAAGTATTGGACCCAGAGCAGAATACAACTTTTTATGATAATTATGTAGAGATAGAATATGATTTAAGCAAGGTGCTGTTTATCGCCACAGCAAATACCTTGTCAACCATTCAACCGGCTTTGCGCGATCGAATGGAAATAATTGACATTAGTGGTTATACCCTTGAAGAAAAAATTCATATCGCTCACAACCATTTAATCACTAAACAACTTGAATCGCATGGTTTAAAAAAGGATCAATTAACTTTTTCAGATACCATTGTTAAAATGATAATTGAACAATATACCTACGAGTCAGGTGTGCGTACCTTAGAGAAATCAATAGCTGCGGTTGTACGTTCAGTTGCAAAATTGGTAGCGATGGAAGAAAAATACGAGCGCAAAATTTCGGCTGCACAAGTAATTAAAGCATTAGGAGCACCACGTTTTTTTGCCGATCGGCATACCTCTAATGAAGTGGCAGGAGTGGTAACAGGCCTCGCATGGAATTCTAACGGAGGTAGTGTTTTATTTATTGAGTCAAGCATCAGCAAAGGAAATGGTCGATTAACTTTAACAGGTAATCTTGGCGATGTGATGAAAGAAAGTGCAATTATTGCATTAGCCTATTTAAAAGCACATGCTTCCAAATTGAATATTGATCCTCGTGTTTTTGATCAATGGAATATACATGTACATGTTCCTGAAGGAGCTATACCAAAAGACGGTCCTTCGGCAGGTGTTACCATGCTTACTTCATTAGCTTCATTGTTTACGCAGCTAAGAGTTAAAAATAAATTGGCAATGACAGGTGAAATTACTTTGCGTGGAAAAGTATTGCCGGTAGGAGGGATTAAGGAAAAAATTCTGGCTGCTAAACGCGCAGGTATTAAGGAAATTGTTTTGTGTAAAGACAACCAAAAGGATATTGAGGAAATTAAGAAGGATTACGTAAACGATCTTACTTTTCATTATGTAGATACCATGATGGATGTATTAAAAATAGCACTCACCACACAAAAGGTAAAAGAGTCGATTGATCTAAATGTGAAAGAGAAGGATGTAAAATGAGCTTAGTGCTATTTTAACTTTGCCAGCTAATTTTTATTTAAAGTATTTGCCTATCACTTACATAAATTCTTACAGTAAGGTTGCATGAAATTTTAATATTTAAAAAGGCTCTATAAGCCACCACACAAGTTGGATCTATATTAATTTTTGATTTAAAACCATGCTCCAACAGTCATAAAAAAAGTTCTTCCATTGCCAGGCAATAAACCGGGACCGGGATATCCTCCAGCTCTCCGCGTTGCATATTTTTCATCAGCAACATTATTAACACCGGCTTTTATATTATAGCGTTTCAGGAATTTGCAGGTTAATGAAAGGTCAATAACCTGATATCCTTCAAGTTTTCCTATGGTGCTGTTAACATTAGGTGCTTCGGTATTTGCCGCATCGGTATAAATATCACCTACACTGCTTAACTGGAAAGTTGCCGAAAAGCCTTTAATATTATAGGTTGCTCCAAAACGATGAATATACTGTGGTGCATTTTCCACTCGTTTGTTTTCAATTGATTTTGATGGATCGTTAGCAATTGCAGGGTTATTCCATTTAACATATTTGGCATTTATAAATGCGTTGGATGCAAAAAAACTAATGGTACCAAATTTTGAATAATCTGTAAAATATTCAACAGGATTTATTTCAATATACGACTCTATGCCATGGCTTACAGAAGCGCCAATGTTTGTTTTATAGGGTGCTCCGTTTTGTGTGATGGTTCCAATCCGGTTATCATAATTGAGATAAAATACTCCTACATCAAAAGTTAAATACTTTTTTACTGAACCTCTATAACCTAAATCGGCATTGAATCCATTTGCGTCAGATAAATCAGGATCGATAATTTCGGTTGTTGCTGATGGAGTTAGTTCTGAAAATGTTACCGGGCGATAAGCCAAAGAATAATTTCCATAAATATTGGTTCCTTCATTTACTTTAAATTCGGTTCCGATACCGTACAGTAAAATATTGCGTGTTCTTGTAGCCTTTGTTAGTGCGCCACTTGATGAAGTGTTAATGTAACCTTCAGACTGATTTTCGATATAATCAAAACGGATTCCGGGTACTATTTTTAACCGATTACCTAATCTAAATATATTTTCCACAAATGCTGCATAGTTCATTGTTCCAAATGTTAACGACCGACCATATTGAGCGTTAGTTAATGTTAAATCGTTATCGCTGCCTGTTGTTCCAGATCCCTGTTGATCGCGTTCAGTATTTCCACTATATGCCCGCACTCCGCCAGCTAATATATTTTCATTGTTAAGCAATTTATACTTTACTGTAATGCGCGCTTCGCTACCATAATTTTTATAATAATCCCGATCAATTTGACGAGGGCTATATTCCTGAGTGGCAGAATTGATCGTATCATTAATATTAATGGCTTTGGTGAAACCAACACTGTTGCGCTCAGCAATAGTGGCAAATGATTTGATCTGTAAATTTACTCCTGGCGAAAACTCATACTTTATTATAAGTGTTGCCACATTCCATGGTGCACTCAACCAATTTCTATCTCTTAGTGACTGACGGTGATTTTCTTTAAACTGAACATCCGTTAAGCCACCAGGCTGCTGACTGTTATAATTCATATTGGTATATTCAATACCAATATTCAATTTTTTTGTAAACTGATAGTTGGCAGAAGCATATCCTGTATAAATATTGTAGCTGCTGTTATCGCGCCATCCGTTAGCTGTTCTATAATGCAGAAATGAATAGTAGGAGAACTTTTTGAAGGTTCCTCCAATTGCATTGTAAGTATTAAAAAGTCCATAAGAACCCACAGTTTGTTGTGTTTCAATTGTAAATGGTTTGTTTGGGTTTCCCTTTTTAATCTGGTAATTAAGCAATCCGCCAAATTGGGGCCCATATTGCAATGATGCCGCACCTCTGATAACCTCTATTTTATCAAGTGCTTCCATTGGCGGACTGTAGTATGATTCAGGATAACCAAATACCTCTGAACAAATTTCAGCACCATTTTGCCTTACATTAAACTCCCAGGAGCGGTTAGGACTTAACCCTCTTGTTGCCACACCTACCTGTATTCCGGATCCATCGTTTTCCCAGATTGTCATACCCGGAACCTTTGAAAAAACCTGACGAGTGTTATTGATGCTCATGTCAGCATTTATCCTATTTAGGTTTATAACTTCTGTTTTTTTACCGGCATAAATCACATTGTCCTTTACTTCAGGCATCCGCTCCATTTCACCGGGTGCATGCTGATCTTTAATCTCAACTTCGTTTAGGTTTATTGTTTTCAGTGTGTCAAGTTGCTGGGAATAAGCACTTGAAAATAAAACAAGGCTTATGAATGATAAGACTGTAATCGGGTTTTTCATTAATAAATTTATAGGGGAATTATTCTCAAAAATTTTAAGGGCGCAAAGAAAAAATAATAGGAGCAAACTTTGAATCCAAAACAAGAATAAATATTAAAATCCCAAAATAATCGTAAATATTTTTATAAACCATTGTTAATTACTCTGTAAATTATTAATCTACTGAGTGTTGCATTTAATAATCTAGAGAAGTTAGTAATACTGGTTGTTAATGCATGTTGTGGAAAATCATTAAAAAAAACTATTTCATACTTGAAAACATTTTTCTACATTTGCGCTCCTTTTTGATAAAGGGGCTTGTGTTGATGAAAAAAGGCACATTCTTTAAACTTGATGGTAACAACAACTAATAGAACGGAGAAACCCTCCAAAATTCAATTTCTAGTGCCTGATCCTAACGATTTTGATTGGGATAGTGAAGGCAAAACTTTTGACTCCGGCAAAGTAGGCGAAAATGCCAATCTTGAGTCGCTTTATAATACTACCCTTAACCAGATTCTTGAGCAGCAAATTGTGATAGGAACAATCATTGGACTTACGTCCAAGGAAGCGGTTATCAACATCGGCTACAAAAGCGATGGTATGGTATCTCTTTCTGAGTTCCGTCATATGCCAGACTTAAAAGTGGGTGATAAGGTAGAAGTGTATGTGGAAACTGCAGAAGACAAAAATGGTCAATTGCTACTTAGCCACAAACGTGCACGTGCACTTAAATCATGGGAGCGTGTAAATGCTGCTTTAGAAAGTGACGAAATTGTAACTGGTTTCGTAAAATGCCGCACAAAAGGTGGATTAATTGTAGATGTTTTCGGTATCGAAGCATTTTTACCGGGATCACAAATTGATGTGAAACCAATCCGCGATTATGATGTTTATGTAGGCAAAACCATGGAGTTTAAAGTGGTTAAAATTAATCAGGAGTTTAAGAATGTGGTAGTTTCTCACAAAGTTCTTATCGAGAACGAAATGGAGAAGCAAAAAACCGAAATCATGAGCCGCCTTGAAAAAGGTCAGGTTCTTGAAGGCACCGTTAAAAACATTACTTCTTATGGAGTATTTATGGATTTAGGTGGCGTTGATGGTTTGCTTCATATTACAGATATCAGTTGGGGACGAATTAATCATCCGGAAGAAGTATTACAATTAGATCAAAAATTAAATGTAGTAATTCTTGATTTCGATGATGAGAAAAAGCGAATCGCGTTAGGACTTAAGCAACTTACAGCTCAACCATGGGAAGCATTAGATCCTGAATTAAAGGCTGGGGATAAATTAAAAGGTAAAGTAGTTGTTTTAACTGACTATGGTGCATTTATTGAAATTGTTCCAGGAGTTGAAGGATTAATTCACGTTTCGGAGATGTCGTGGTCGCAGCATTTACGCAGCCCACAAGATTTCATGAAAACAGGCGATGAAATAGAAGCAGTTGTTTTATCAGTTGATCGTGATGAACATAAAATTTCATTAGGTATTAAGCAATTAATGCCAGATCCTTGGGGACAAATTACCTCTAAATATCCGGTAGGATCAAAACATAAAGCAAAGGTTCGCAACTTTACCAATTTTGGAGTTTTTGTTGAATTAGAAGAAGGTATTGATGGTTTAATTCACATCAGCGATTTAAGCTGGAGTAAGAAAATCAAACATCCTGCTGAGTTTACTAAGATAGGTGAAGAGTTAGAAGTAGTTGTTCTGGAAGTAGATGTTGAGAATCGCAGATTAAGTCTAGGGCATAAACAACTGGAAGAAAATCCTTGGGAAACCTACGAAACTCTTTTCACTCCAGGTAGTGTGCATGAAGGCACTCTTGGAAAAGTAACCGATAAGGGTGCAACTGTAATACTTACCTATGGAATTGAAGGTTATTGTCCATATCGCCACCTTACCAAAGAAGATGGTAGCATGGCTAAGGAGAATGAAAAACTTGATTTCAAAGTGTTGGAATTCAATAAGGATAGCAAACGTATTTTAGTTACACATAAAGGTATTCATGATGAAAAAGCAAGGTCTGCTAAAGAATCAGAGAATACTGAAAGAGATAGTGCTGAAATGTCAACTGCAAAAGCGGTAAAGAAACTAAAAGATAGCCAGGAGAAATCTACACTTGGCGATAATTCAGCTCTTGCAGCTTTAAAATCAGAAATGGAAGCTGGTTCTAAAGAAGGAGAATAAAATATAATTACCCCTTGGTTGGTGTCCTCACCAAACTCATAATCAAAAGCCGTCCCGAAATTTAGGGACGGCTTTTTTTATAGATATTTAGGTCTGATATATTTCACTTACCACATTAAAACTATTTGATGCCGAAACAAATGAAAAGACCAATATTAATACCCGCATACGACATATACAAAGTGCCTCTGTCTTTTTTAATACTAGTATGATCATTTCCATAACTATCAAACGCCAATTCTTGATATTGATAAGTGTAACTTAAATCTAATCTGGCATTTTGTGAAAATTTGTACTCCAAACCAGCACCTGCATTAAACATCACACCATCATCAAGGCTCACACTAAAAAGACCCATCCCTTTTCCATATCCACCGCTTAAAACAGGTGTAAGTTTACCTTTTAAAGGATAAACCCTCATCTCAATAAACAATTGCCCCAAAAAGTATTGATGTAAATTTTCATTAAACACATTCGAATATTCAGGTCCGTAGCTATTGTCAACTTGCATTGATTGAATACCAAATGAGCAACCAATATAGACAAGGTTATGTAACATTACACCCTGTGAAATCAGAGGGCCGGTATAAGCAAAACTCCTTGTGTGTGTATTGTTGCCGCCACAGGCATTAAATTCAAAACCCACCACCAATCCAATTTTATATTTTGATAATTCAACTTCCTTAACTGAGTCCTGAATAGCCTGAAAACGATCGGAAACAGATAGGTTTTTCCACACCATAAATTTTTCAGAATACACTTTCTCAATGGCATGCGCCACAGCACCCGCCCAATAATTTCTAAAACCCAAACCGCTTGCCTTACCCGTTACTCTTTTGGTAAAAATCAATTCGTTGTTTTCCTTTTTAAGGAAAGCAAACCACATGCATGCTTCTTTTTTTTCCTTGCTCATTCCCTCCATCACAATTACCAGTGCAACACCACTATCAGCAGGCTCAAATTGATAGGTGCTAATCAGCTTTTGAATGGTATCAGCGCTAAATGTTTTATAGTTTTTATCATCTGACGAAATAATTTTTTCGCGGTCAATAGCTATGTTAATTTGAGAAGTAAGAGTAGTATCAATTATCATTATCTCTTTTCTGAATGCCTTCTTTACATCATATTTATTAACTTCAGTTAAAGTAAGTCCATTAATGCTGTTAAAGAAATCTTTCATTTCGGCCGTGCTTACCTTGCCAGTATCACCATAGTAGTGCACTTTGCTGAAATCAATTCCAATATATGTTACTGGAAGCTTATTGTTTCCAAAAACATCTTCAATGGTTTGTGCAAAAGTTAGCTGCGATAGGAGCGTTGCAAAAAGAATCCATAAAATAAACCAACTACAGGTTTTCATATTGATTTTTTTATCCTTGGTTTTGGGCCTCGTGAATCACTAACAAATATAACTCTTCAGTTGCACCAAAAGGAATAAATTCAAATTGTAATTGCAATTTTACTTTGCATTAAGCTTAAAGTAAGATTAATATTCAGATTAATCTTTGACTTTAAAAGGTATGAAGCAGGCTTGAATCTTAAATAAATGCGAACCAAATACATCCTTCTTGGAATAGTGATATATCAGCAACTTTACCTTCAGTGCTTCATGGCTTTAGCAACCAAAATTTATTGTTATTAAAGTAGGCTAACAACTCAGTTTATAAGAGTTAGTTGAAATAATCATTTACTAACCAACTTATACTCATAAGTTGCGACTAATAACACATTATTTATTACTGCTAAATCCTTATTTTTGAGCCTCAATGAGCAAGTTAAAAGTTGGAGTAGTATTTGGAGGAATATCACGCGAGCGCGAGGTTTCGTTTGCTGGTGGCCGCACCGTTTATGATAATCTGGATAAATCATTGTTTGATCCCATTCCTTTATTCGTTGATAGTTTTGGAAATATCATTTTGTTAAGTTGGGAGTATGTTTACAAAGGCAGTATTAGAGATTTTTATCCACCATCTGAATTACTTCCTGATTCTGCAAACGAGTTTCAGGTATATGCCGAAAGTCTTGGCAAACTGGATCTTAATGAGCAACTTAAACTCATCAACAAAATTGGTTCTAAGGTTGAGCTAAGTGCTTTATCATCATTAATTGATATTGCATTTTTATGTTTACATGGTGCTGATGGAGAAGATGGACGGATTCAAGGTATGCTTGAGTTTCTGCGCATACCTTACACTGGCTCAGGAATACTTTCTTCTGCAATTGGAATGAATAAATCCATTCAAAAGCATTTAATGAAAAATGCAGGTTTTGATATTCCACTTTTTACAAGCATAAAACGCAACGAATGGTTGTCTGCTAAATCAAAAAAGCAATTTCTGAATAGGGTAAATGAGAGTATAAGTTTTCCATGTGTAATTAAATCATGCAATCAAGGATCAAGTATTGGTGTGAGTGTACTGCAACAGGAAGACTTTCAAAACTTTATTGATGCTGTCAACCGAAGTTTCTTCATTCGTATTATAACTGCTGAACAATGGGCTACAATGAATTTCGATTCTCGTGTGCATTACGTTCGCGAATTATGCGATATCAGAGAGGGTATTGGTATTCCGGTAAAAATTGATAACCGAATAATTTATCATCCAGAAGAATTATTATCAGTACTGCTTCATTTGTTTGGTGAAAACGAACAAGAAATTTTAATTGAAGCTATTGAAGGAGAGAGTGAAGTTTTAATTGAACAATTTATTAACGGAAAAGAATTTTCATGTATCGTAATTGAAGATGAGTCTGGTATTCCGATTGCACTTCCGCCTACAGAAATAAGAAAGGGAAAAGAATTATTTGATTATCGCTCAAAATATTTGCCGGGTCTTTCACGTAAAATAACTCCTATTCAACTTCCTGAAAAGGAGATAAGTGAAATAAGAAAGCGCTGCGAGGATTTGTTTACCGCTTTATCATTTAATGTTTATGCCCGTTTAGATGGTTTTATTACTGAGGATGGAAGAATATTGTTGAATGATCCAAATACGACTAGTGGAATGATGCCGAGTTCTTTCTTCTTTCATCAAGCTGCTGAAATAGGATTAAATCCTTCCCAATTTATTACCTTTCTTTTACGTGCTTCCTTATTAGCTCGCATCAATGATTTTAAACATTTTGGTAAAGTGCCTGTCTTGTTAAATCAGTTCGATAAAAACATGCAGGATCAAAAGGCTCATTTATCTGAGAAAATAAAAATTGCTGTTTTGCTTGGAGGTTATTCTTCTGAAAGACATATTTCGGTGGAAAGCGGAAGAAA
>JANNXV010000157.1:0-21823 GCA_031409815.1 Bacteroidota bacterium | reverse complement strand
CGCGAAGTAAAAAAGATTTTACAAGACGCTATTGAAGCAGAAGACAAGCATCACCCATTGCCAGATGAAAAACTGATGGATATTTTGAACGAAAAAGGATACAATATTGCGCGCAGAACTATTGCTAAATACCGTGAACAGTTGAACATTCCAGTGGCAAGACTCAGAAAAAAACTCTAATCGAATTGATTCAAATCTCCCGATTTATTTCCTATTTGTTGCATCCTTTACTAATGCCACTTTATGCTACGGCATTGCTATTTAATACCAACAATTATCTTTCACACGCCATTAATCCGGCCATTCAAAAGATCGTTTATTTAGTAGTGTTTACCACCACCTATCTGTTGCCATCGCTCACAGCCATGTTATTATTGCAGCGAGGCAAAATACAATCACTCCAAATGGAGCAATCGCAAGAGCGCAATATTCCATTTCTTTTAACAGCTGTTTTCTATGCCGCCTGTTTTTATCTGCTCCAAAAAATTCCGATGGTGCATATTTTAGGGTATGCAATTCTGGGTGCAGCTATTGCCATTTTTATTTCTTTCCTGATTAATTTAAAATGGAAAATAAGTATTCACATGGTTGGCATTGGCGGATTAATGGGCTTGCTTTACGTTTTCTCGCAACAACTACATTTTAATTTTCTGCTACTTATTCTTTGCATTTCTATTGTTGCCGGATTGCTGGGTACAGCACGTTTGTTTATTGGAGCGCATGTGCCATCACAAATTTATGCCGGCTTTCTACTTGGGTTTGGTGTGGAGTATGTTTTTTTGCGGTGTCTGGAGTTTTACGGATAATTTTACCACAGCATTATTTTATTTATAAAAAGCTCCTTCAATACTACTTAAATGAAAGCTTCTTCTTTAAACGAATTAAAACAGGAATTACAGGATCTTCCACCTAAACGTGTTTTGGAAATTGCATTGCGTCTGGCTCGATTTAAAAAAGAAAATAAAGAGTTGGTTACTTATTTATTGTTTGAAGCACAGGACGAAGCAGCATACATCAGAAGCATTAAAGCTGAACTGGATAAGCAATTACTGGAAATGAATGCGAGCAATATTTATTTGGTAAAGAAAAGCCTCCGAAAAATTTTAAGAAGCATCAATAAATACATTAAGTATTCAGGCATCAAAGAAACTGAAGTGGAATTGCGTTTATACTATTGTTCGCAGCTCAAACAATCAGGATTGCCCATTCAACAAAGTCAGCAATTAATAAACCTTTATCAGAACCAACTTAAAAAAATTAATACACTAATCGAAAAGCTTCATGAGGATCTACAATTTGATTATTTGAAGGAAATGGAAAAGTTAACTTTGTGAAGTATTTAATTATTATTAATTGTTTAAAATTTAGTGCACCCGAAGGGATTCGAACCCCCAACCAACAGAACCGGAATCTGCCATTCTATCCAATTGAACTACGGGTGCATAATAAATTTGTAATTGCAAACGGAGCGTCAAAAATAACCCATTTGCTGATTAACTATTTTTGCACTTCAACAATAAAAAAATGAAAGTTAAAACCCCTCAAGATTCCATCTGTATCAATACAGAATTTGTATTGCCTAATGATACCAATGTTTTAGGAAATTTAATGGGAGGTCGTTTGCTGCATTGGATGGATATTTGCGCAGCCATTAGTGCTCATCGTCATTGTGGGAGAGTAGTTGTAACTGCTTCTGTTAACAATGTGTCGTTTAACCAACCAATTAAGTTAGGGGAGATTGTGACCATGGAAGCTAAGGTATCTCGTTCTTTTTCATCAAGCATGGAAGTGTTTATAGATGTTTGGGTTGAAAACCGAATGACTGGGGAAAAGAAAAAATGTAACGAGGCGATTTACACTTTCGTTGCCGTTGATCAATTGGGAAATCCTATCAATGTTCCAGCACTAACTCCTGAAACTGAAGAGGAGCAACAGCGATTTGCAGGAGCTTTGCGCAGAAGACAGCTTTCTTTAATACTGGCCGGTAAAATGAAACCATCGGAGGCAACAGAACTAAAAGCATTATTTAGTTAAGATAATTTCGCGACAACAATATTGAAGTGAGGCAATTCAAACCTAAATCTATTTTTGAAACTAATTTAGAGTTGAAGTATACTTTTTTAAATTACAGCTTTCTTCTTTATTAAGAAATAAAATGGTGTTCCTAGCAGAACAATAAGCAATCCACTCCAAGTGTTTTGAGGTTTGGTAATAAGTAGAATTACACAAACTGCTAATGCCAATAAAATATAAAGTATTGGCATAATTGGATAAGCCAATGTTTTATATGGACGAGGTGTATTAGGTTCTTTTTTACGTAAAATAAAAATACCACTAATAGTGATGATATAGAATAACAAAGAAGCAAAAGTGGTATAGTCAAGCAAATCGCCATAAGTTCCACTCAGACAAAGAACACTTGCCCATACTGCTTGCACAACTAAAGCGTAAGCAGGTACGTCATATTTGTTAAGTTTGCCCGCTTTTTTAAAGAACAATCCGTCTTTTGCCATAGCATAATAAACTCGCGCACCTGATAAAATAATTCCATTGTTGCAACCAAAAGTGGAAATCATAATTAATGCGGCCATAAGGTAGGCTGCAACATTTCCAAAAATCATGGAAGCTGCAGCAGTTCCAACACGGTCAGTACCACCACCTGCAAACTGCATTCCTTGGCCGAAAACATCTGTCGCCATGCTACTGCCTTGTAATGGTAAGAGTGATAGATAAGAGACATTAGCAAGACAATAAAGCAAGGTTACTATCCCAGTTCCCATTAACAAACTACGTGGAATATTTTTTTGTGGTTCTTTAATCTCTCCTGCAATAAAGGTGACATTGTTCCATGCGTCACTGCTGAATAGTGATCCAATCATTGCAGTACCCAAAGCAAGTAACAAAGCAACTCCTGTTATGTGTTTTGCAACCCATTCGCCATTAATTTGTGTTAGCTGAACAGCATCCCATGCATTGTTAAAATTATTTGAAAGAGTTTCGCGACTTAAGCCAATTCCAATACCGAGGACAATTAAAAATAATAGTGCGATTAATTTAGCGGCCGTAAATGTGGTTTGAATCAACTTGCCATTCTTAATTCCTCTGCTATTAATTAATGTTAAAAATGCAATCAAAACAATGGCTAATAATTGCGATGCTGCAAACGTAAATTTTCCTTGTTCAAATAAAATATTATCTGGACTAAACCACGGAAAAAAGACTGCTGTATATTTTGCAAACGCAACAGCTACAGCTGCAATCACTCCGGTTTGTATTACAGTAAATACCGTCCAGCCATAAAGAAAAGAAGTAAAATTGCCGAAGGCTCTTTGAATGTATACAAACTGCCCGCCAGCTTTGGGCATCATGCCGGCTAATTCACCGTAGCACAATGCAGCCATCACGGTTATAACTCCGCTTAATATCCACATAAACATCAGCCAGCCGGCAGAACTAACATGGCGGCTCATATCGGCACTTACAATAAAAATTCCGGATCCTATCATTGAGCCTGCAACCAACATGGTTGCATCCCACATACCTAACGAACGTTTAAATTGATGCGGTTCTTCTTTCATTTAATAATCAAGATCTATAAATGTCCTTAAGTTTAATATTCCTTATTCAGAATATTATTTTGGATGATTGATCTTGCTATGATGACGACTGTAAAGGAAGTAGATAGCAATTCCGATTGCCATCCACACAATTAGTCGAACCCATGTATCGCCAGGCAATGTAGCCATCACGCCAAGTGACGACAACACACCAAGTATTGGTACCAATGGGAATAAGGGAGTTTTAAAAGGTCGTTCTAGTTCTGGTCTTTTATAGCGAAGCATCAGAATTCCTCCACTCACCAAAACAAATGCAAGCAAAGTTCCTATAGAAACCAACTCTCCTAAAAGTCCTATCGGGAATAATCCACCAACTACCATAGCAACTGCTCCTGTTAGAATGGTGGTTATATATGGTGTTTTAAATTTAGGATGTACTTTGCCGAAAACCGGAGGTAATAATCCATCATGCGACATGGCAAAAAATATTCTTGGCTGCCCCATAAGCATCACTAATATAACTGAGCTTAGTCCGGCAATTGCACCTAATTTAATTGGGGTTCGAAGCCAATCTAATCCATTTCCTGCAGCATCAACAGCCACTGCAATGGGGGCTGAAACATTTAGCAAAGTGTATTTAACCATGCCCGTCATTACAGAACCTACCATTATATAAATGATGGTGCAAATTACCAATGATCCAAGGATACCCCATGGCATGTCCTTTTGCGGATTCTTTGCTTCCTGTGCTGCTGTAGAAACGGCATCAAAACCAATATATGCAAAGAAGATTACACCAGCTGCTCGAAATATGCCACTCCATCCAAACTGACCAAAGCCTCCGGTATTTTCGGGTATGTAAGGAACATAATTGTCAGCCACAATATAGCTGGCGCCAAAAATGATGAATAACAAAATAACTGCAACCTTAATAATTACAATTACGTTATTGAAATTAGCAGACTCTCTTATGCCAACTACAAGTAAGGTGGTCATAAGCCCGATGATAAACATGGCAGGCAGATTTAAAATAGCGCCTGTGCTTGTTATTTGATGCGTCACATGATCATAGGCAAATGGCGCATTACAAAGCGATTCGGTTATGTTGATTCCATGATCTTTTAAAAAGCTTACGACATAACCTGACCATCCAACTGATACGGTAGCTGCGCCAAATAAATATTCGAGAATTAAATCCCAACCTATAATCCAGGCGATAAATTCGCCAAGTGTTGCATAGGCGTATGTGTAAGCACTACCTGCGATAGGTATCATGGATGCAAATTCAGCATAACACAGTCCAGCGAAAGCACAAGCTAACCCGGCAACAACAAATGAAATAGTAACAGCAGGGCCCGCATAATTTGCAGCAGCCTGACCTGAAAGAACAAATATTCCTGCACCAATAATTGCTCCTATGCCAAGTGTTACAAGATTTAAACGAGTTAGTGTGCGCTTTAAAGTATGTCCACTTTCAGTGCCGGCTTCTTTCATTAAATTTGAAATAGACTTTAAAGCCCAAATGTTGTTTGCCATAATTAGATTTTGTTTGCTAACAAACCTACACTAAAAAAATTAGATGGAGTAATCCGAAATGTATATTTTTTAAAATCGTGAATGTTTAAAAGAGCTAGAATCTTCTTTAGCAAAACAATCTAGAAGACTAGAAACTACAAAATACAGCTGCTTTACACAAAAAAAGCAGCCCCGCAATATTGCGAGGCTGCTTTAAAATTAGTTTCTATTTAAAATTATTGAAGTGTAATTTTTCTTTCCCACTGCTGATTACCTGATTTTACATTTATCATATAAAACCCTTTAGCAATAGTTGTTAAGTCGATACTTTGTTTAAAGGTACCATTGTTATTCGAATATGTTTCAGACTTAACAGTCTTTCCAGCCAAGTCACTTATTCTTATTTCAACATTTTCTCTTGTTGCATAGCGCAACTCAACTTGAACATAGTTGCTTGCTGGATTTGGGAAGATGTTTAATAAGTCGTTATTACTATTTTGAGCAAGTCCTGTAACACAATTTGGGTCAGAGAAAGCAGTAACAGGTGTTCTTGATGCACTAGTACATTCAATATTAAATTTGCTAACTTCCCAATCATAAAAGAAGTAATAGAAATTAGCTCCTGCTTGCGAGCCTATTATAGACACTAAACCAGCAACAGAATAAGGATATATTACACCACCACTGTTTCTATAAAGATCAACAAGGCTAGCGGAATTTAATCCTAATTGATAATTAGTTCCTGCATCTACAGTAAAATTAAGATTAACTCTGCTATCACCCACTGGGACATTAACAGTTTTAGACTGCAATACATTGTTGTTAGCATCTCTTAACTCAATAATCCTATTGCCAGCAGTTTGAGAATAAACTCTTACTGATTTAAGTGTCATTTTCTCCACAACATTAAAAATCAAATAACGCTGAGTACTGGTATTGTTTTGACCTGCACCAATTGCATTACTATTTGGAGGCATAAAACTTATTGGGTATCCTGTGGTATAGCGGTCTTCAGCATAAAACACAGTGTTAGCCAAAATAGCTGGTGTTGGGAAAGGTGAGCCAGAATATAATAAGTTTCCTCCGCTTGATGCATCATACCAGTCAATTATTCCAGTACCTACTGCGTTAAGGTTAGCTGAACCTCCTACACAAGCTGAGTCATCTTGAACGCTGCTGATAGCAGGAATATGAACAGCAACATTAATGCTGTTGGATGCCCATTGTTGGCAATAACCTTGGATGGTTAAGCTATATGAACCATTTTGATTGACATTGATATTTTGGGTAGTACTTCCATTTGACCAAGTATATGAAATTGCACCAACTGGCCCTAAAAGATCAACACTTTGCCCAGGACAAAGTTCAACAGCTGAAGCAGCGGTAATAGTAGGAGCTTGATTTGGATTTGAAATAACGGTAATTGTTGGTGATGTAGCATGGCAATTATTACCAGCAGCACTAACCATTACGTTGTATTCACCACCATTGGTTATCATATTGTTCTGGTTAGTGCTTCCATCTGACCATAAATAAGTATAACCCGCTGGAGCACTTAAAGTAAGCGTTTGACCTGGACAAATAACTAATGCTCCAGAATACGAAATAGTTGCATTCGGACTCACGCAATTGCCTTCGATTACTTTAATAAACTGATCAACTGCCGGATTAATGATTGTTTGAGTGATTCCTGAGGGGAAACGAATTACCACTGAATCAACAACAGTAACTGCACCTAAACCAAAATGGCATGCAAATGAATTGCAAGTGCCATAACTTTCACCTGAACGCACTTCACGAATTTGGGTTCCAAGCGAACTATATAAGGTTGCACGAGCACCAATTGCATCGTGATTAGATACCATACCTTCTAATTGAAGTGTTAAAAAATGGTTGCTGTTTTTTGCACCTAACCAAATAACATCATTAATGTTGGTTGGGTTTGTATAGATGGTTGCGTAGCTTGCGTACACATCAATCATTCCATCGTGATTTAAATCGCCTATTGCAAATGATTCCATCTCATTAGCGTCAAAAGGATTTGGTACTAGAGTAAATGTTTTGTTACCATTATTTAAAAACATGCGTGAATCAGATCCGGTAATAAGAATATCGACATAACCATCATTGTTAAAATCTTCAAGCACACTTTCAATTGGGGTAATTCCAGGAATAGCAAAATTTGTACTAGCAGTAATATCAGTAAAATGTCCTGTTCCATCATTTTCTAATATTTGACTTGGTACATCATGAATAGTCATTAAAACATCCAAATCACCATCGTTATCAATATCTCCAAAAGAAGAAGTCCATGTTTGATTATATACAGTAGCTTCTATACCATAACTTGCAGCTTGCTCTGTATAGTTATTGTTCCCATCATTCACATATAAACGATCCTTTCTACGAATATCCGATGGACTGTTAGCCGCCTGACGGCAATGTGCAACAAATAAATCAAGGTCATTATCATTATCAAAATCAATCCAAGCACTTCCATAATTACCTGAGTCGTATGGATCGTTACCTACTGATTGACCAGGATAATCATTAAAATTCATAAATGTAGAAGTATTTAGATTTCCGGTGCCATCGTTCATGTAAACATGTGCAGCGGCATTGTCATCACAACAAAATATATCCACCCAACCATCATTATTAAAATCACCGAAAGTTAAATTTTGTAAAAAGAATCCTGAGTTAACAAGCCAGCTCATGGTGGCTCCAGTTCCGGTGTTATTGGTTTTTAATAAACCAATTCCGTTGCTTCCATCGGCAATCACATCTTTATAGCCATTGTGATCAACATCTGCTACCGACATTGCCCAAGCGCTGCTACCACCAAAGTCTCCTAAGCTAACTCTCATGTATTGCATGTTGGTCATCTGCACTTCTACGTAGCACATATGACCCTGGTCTAAATGGATAATATCATCTAATCCATCGTTGTTCCAATCGCAAACTGTAACAGCGCAACCGCTGTGAGCAGAAGGTGTAACAAGTTTTCCATTTGCATTGGAAAAAGCTACTTGCGCTTTTAATGCCGAACTTATGCTTATTGCAAATAGTCCAATTAATAATGCGTAAATGTTTGTTTTCATCGAATTTGTTTTTGTTTTTTTAGGTGTAACTATCAAAATAAGTGGTGAAATATACAATTATAATTTGAATACTTTCTTGGTGATTTTAATTTGTGGATTAGATATGTGTATAAAATAAATACCGCTTGCATCAGGTAATTGTAATTCGATCTGATCTTCTCTTTTATAAACAGCAAACTTCATTAATTGTCCGCGATCATTATAGACTGACAATGAACTATTTAACACGTTTTTGCCTTTGATTGAAATCTTACCGTCCTTGGTAATTGTAGGGAAAACTTCGATAGCAGTTTGGTAGGATAAACTATTCAGACCGGTTGTAATTAATACATTAGTTAATGTTTGATTTGCAATTAGAATTGGTGACTGGTCTGCATTATTAAACATATTGCGAAAAGTATCTATTCGGGCCGAATTAAAACTAAACATTTCGGATAACCAGCCCGGAGGAACAGTTTGATAGTATACAGATGCTGAAACATTAATTAATCCGTTATATCCATTCAAACCAATGCGATAATGGACAATGTCTTTTCCCGTACCTTCCACCGAATTTAGCTTGTTAAAATCAGGATCAGTAAATGCTCCTCCAACAATCTGGCAAGTGTCGTAAGCTTGATGTGTAGTGGTGAAACCTAGTGGTGGAATTCGATTATCTTTAATTTTAGACGCAGATCTTTCAAGCACTGTAGTTTTATCTCCATTAACATCTGCCATTACCATTTCATAAATTTGAACTTGTGACGAATTTGTGATAGTGTCATAATGGTTTTCAAAGGGTGCACTTATATTCACCACTTCTTGAGTTGAGTCAAAAACTCCTGAAGCAAAAAGTGTGTCGCCATTCGGTTTTGTTATTAAAAACTGTAGCACAGCTCTTCTCGAAGGATAACCGCTTGGGAATTTGTGACCTGCTTTATTGGTCAATTCAACACTTACCGAAATGGTATCATTCAATATAGTATCAATTTGAGCCACTAGATTTAAAGTGTGTTGAGTAAGTTGTTTATTGATGGCAACCAGCGTTGAATCAAAATTGGCATCGCTTGCGCCAACACCAAGCGAAGTTTTATTGTTTTTTATGAGGTTAACCATAAAACTATTAGCTCCTGCAAACGAATGCAGATTAAAAGGACTTCGTCCTGCTAAACCGATATTGCCATTCGCAATCACAACAGGATCTTCCAGTTGAGGCATATGGCAATTTTGGCAAGTAATGGGTTGTGCTGGATAATCAGAGTTTTTCCACTCATGAAAAGTAGCTTGTTCAACAAAAACACCACCTGTAGGCACACCATTTAAATCCACCGTATTTGAAATAAGCGTGTGGCAGGGCGAACATGCTTTACTCTCACTCATATGTCCACCAAAAACCGGTGTAAGTCCAACATACAATTGCATTGGCCCTGTCATGGGGTTTACAAATGGTCCATAGATAAAACGATTGGTATCATAAGGAATATTTCCGGTAAAAACTGATCCTAATAAATTATTACCTATTGAATGACAACCCATGCATGCCACACCCGCTTTACCTAAAGCATCAGTGTCAAGATTTGCTAATGAATAGGGAGGATTGTTCTTAAAAAAGGCGGTGTAATGTCCCATTGGTGCATGGCAGGAAGTGCATAAGTGTTGCAACTCACTACTGTGAGAAGGATTAACCAAAATTTCGTGGCTTACTTTAGCTCTCCATAAAGGATCAATGCCCGCCAAACCCATCATAGATGTTTCCCAATCATCATACAAATTCACATCATTTCCATTAGGATCTACATTTGCCTGAGCAAGTGAGTCAAATCCATGACAGCCTTTACATTCAGAAGGTTCAAGAAAAAATTCTCCGGGGGCAAGTGGAGTTGCCATCACCTGATTATGCAACTTTTCCAATTCTGCTACTGAATATTTATGCACAGGATTTTCGTCTTTCACAGGCATCATCGCCATGGCAACAACAAATAGTAGCACTCCTAAAAGTACAGGGAAAGTTTTTTTCAAAATTTTAAATTAATTACGTTTTGGAAATAATAGTTTAATCAAATGAAACTAAACTTACATCAAAGAACCAAAAAAAAACGATATGGAACAAGTGATGCTTGCTCATTTTTAAGCTAAATAAATATACTGCCTTCCGAAACTCACATCAAGTCAATTTTAAATTAAATAACAACGACAATCTAATGTGTCACTACAAAGCTCCTATGACTTACAATTTTTTCATGTTTAAAGGTTGCAAAATACATTCCTTCCGGTAACAATGCAGTGCTGATTGTTCGGTCGTTTATCCATTTTTTTTCGATTAATCTGCCGGCAAAATCAGTTATGGTAATTTCAATTTTACCAACTATTGATGATGTGAAAATTAACCGCTCATTGCAAGGATTAGGAAAAAATTTAAAATCAGCCTTTTCATTTTGGTTTGTTGAAATTGCGGTTTGAATACCTTGCAAACCGGTGTATATAAGATACCCTCGATTAATAGAATTTCTAACTGTAGTACCCGCAATATAACAACCGCTACCGAATAAATTATTCATCATTGCATAGCCAATGTCAACTCCAACGCTATCGCCAAAATAAACACGTGCCAATTCATTTCCAGCGGAGTCAATTCGTATAAGAACAACATCGGCTGAATTGGTGTTAGGATTAAGTGCATACCCTGTTGTTAAAAAATTCTCTGGTATTGGTTCTATTACATCGAACAAGGCATCAGTAGAAATAGCAGACCCATTATATATAGTTGACCACTGAATAGTGCCTGCAGTATCTATTCTTGTGATGGCTGGGTCAAACGAAAAACTAGTTGCGGTAGCAGATTCT
This sequence comes from Bacteroidota bacterium, assembly GCA_031409815.1. Lineage (GTDB taxonomy): Bacteria > Bacteroidota > Bacteroidia > AKYH767-A > OLB10 > JANLUX01. Next base: position 10,827 of record JANNXV010000157.1, on the reverse strand, counting down.
CCAACAATAATTACATCGCCATTGGAGGTGAGCAAGTCGTTTTTACAACCATTATTGTAAGGGTTTGGCAACTCCAGATCCCAAGTCAGATTACCAACAGAATCAGTGTGTATAATAGTTGCAGTATAATTATTATTAGCCAAGTGTCTGTCGCCTGAAATTAATAAATCGCCATTTGCCAAAGCTACTACAGCGTCACTCAACGAATTGTTAGCCGAAGAATAATCCATGTCCCAAAGCATATTTCCTGCTGTGTCGGTTTTAATAAGGTAAAATGAATGCCCGCTTCCGCCTGCGTTAATTGTATATCCGCTGCTTACTATTTCTCCTGTTGATATAAAGTCTAAGCCCTGCAACGATTCATCTGTTAAAGTACGTCCGTAGGTAGTGCGCCAAATAATATTTCCTGCAGTGTCAGTTTTAAAAAGCAAGCCATCTGTAACTCCAGTTGAAAGTGTAACAACTCCGGCAAACAATAAATTTCCGTCAGGGGTTGGTTTCATTTTATTCACGGTTTGATAATCTACTATTGGAAAATCAACATGCATTAATTCGTTGCCAAAAACATCAAACTTAAAAAGCTTTATTTGATTAGTACTGCTAGAAACACTTAGGTTGTTAGTTGCCACTACAATATTTCCCGACACTAATTGTGTTAATGAAACTGCAGAGCAATAATCAGTTGAGTCGCCAAAAACTTTTTCAAAATAGACAGGCTGTGAAAAAGAAATTGTAGTGCAGAAAAAACAATAATAAATAAGGGGTAACAATTTGTTCATCATTCAAAAATAGTGAAGTGGGAGGTGAGAAAACAATTGCACTATTATTAATTATACTTTGATAAGAGTTGCATTTGTTTTTATACCCTGAAATTAATTTGCATTTTATTGTTCGAAATTCCAATATCTTCAAACTTTTAAATTGAAAATATTAATTAACAACAAAATTTGTAGAAATGAATCTTGAAAACCGGAAAATTGATGTTGTAATAAACCGCCTCGATGAGATTATTAGTTGGTCCATTTTCAACAATTCACGAATGGGTTATTTTGCTTCTTTATATAAACGGATGACCATTGCTGTTAAAAACGGTATTGAAAATAACGTTTTTGAAGATGGTAATCGGATGGAAAAGTTGGATGTTATTTTTGCAAACAGATATCTGGCTGCATTTGACAGTTATCAAAACAACCAACCTCTTTCCGTTTGTTGGAAAAAAGCTTTTGATGCTTGCCAGAATGATTCCGTTATAGTTATGCAACATTTATTGCTTGGAATAAATGCACATATTAATCTTGATTTAGGAATTGCAGCAGCAAAAGTTGCTGAAGGCAATGAAATAAATTTATTAAAAAATGATTTTGAAAAAATCAATGACGTTATTAAAGGATTGGTAAATGAAGTTCAAAATGAACTTTCAGAAGTTTGCAAACCTATGTTTCTATTAGATAGAATTGGCAATAATAATGATGAAGCTGTTGCAAATTTTAGTATTGAAATTGCGAGAAAAGAAGCTTGGGGAGTTGCACTTGCTTTATCAGCACTGCCAAAGGAAGATCACATTGCTTTTATCACCAAAACGGATTTAGTTATCGCGCAATTGGCTAAAAATATTATTCGTCCCGGATTTATTATTTCACTTGTATTAAAAATGATTAGGTGGTTTGAACCAAGGAAAATCGCAAAAATAATTGACATTCTAAACTGCTAAAATTGTCCTGTTTTTTTTCAATTCCTCTTCCAATTTCTTGATTTCAGTTTTATCCAAAAACAATCCTTACTTTCACCATGTGCAATTGAATAATAATCATCCACCAATAAACTTCTAAATTATTTAACACTAAAAACATGGAACCTAATAGCTACAAAATCAAAAATCCAACAACCTTCCAATTAATTATCTGTATGATGCTTTTACTTTGGTTGAATCCAAAAAAAGGCCTTGCACAACAAGATGTAAAAACCATCGACATGTTACAGATAAACAAATTAAAAACAGAGGGGAAATTAACAGGCAACGAGCGATTTGTTCATTATGAGTCGCAAGGAAAGCATGTTGCTAAAATTACAGACCCGGTAAATAGAGTGCAATCAGGAGGAAACTGTAACTGCTGGATTGAGCGTGACTCAACGTGGTCGGTAGCCGAATTTGATGGAAGTGGAGGAAGTGGTGGTCCGGGTTTACCTCCTGATTATAGAAATGACGATTGGTCGACAAATACTATTGTACTGCCTTTTTCATTTTGCTTTTATAATACTCCTGTAAGTAATGTTTACATCAATAATAATGGCAATTTATCAATTGATGTTGCTTACTCCACTTATTCAGCAACTCCATTTCCAAATAATCTCTATTCAATGATTGCTCCTTTGTGGTCCGATTGCGATACCAGAGATTCGGCTAGTGGAATTGTCTATTACAAGTTAACTGCTCAATATTTGATTGTTCAATGGGACAGTGTTGGTTATTTTAATTCACACGGTGACAAATTAAACTCCTATCAATTAATAATTACCAATGGAATCAATGAGATTATTCCAGCAGGAAACAATGTCTCCTTTTGTTATAAGGATATGCAATGGACCACCGGAGACGCATCAGGAGGAACAGGAGGTTTTGGTGGAAACCCGGCAACTGCAGGTGTAAATAAAGGCAACGGTGTAAATTATATTCAACTTGGATTGTTTGTTCAAACAGGTGTTGCTTATGATGGTCCTTTCGGATTTGATGATGGAATTGATGCGTTGGATAATCAGTACTTCTATTTTAAAGTGTGCGTTCAGCGGCTAATATTGCGCCCATTATTCATGCTTCACAGATTTGTGATTCTGTAACTATTTATGTTGGCGATTCCATTTTTTTAGATGCTGATTATCTTTCGCCTGAAGCCGGTCAAATCACTACTTGCAGTTATACAACCACGGCAACATCTGGCGTTTCATTAGTGAGCAGTAATGCAGGTAATACTGCACAAATATCTGTGCGTTTTCTTGGTCAGGTTGCCAACCTAGGCTACAATACCGTTGAGTTAATTGGAACCGACAATGGAGTTCCTGCCAAAACATCTACAACATCTTTTGTAGTTAATGTACTTCCCGGAACCATTGGAATACAAGAGCAGAATTCAAGTAATGATTTTTCTGTTTATCCAAATCCGGCTGATAATAATATTTACATCAAGCCGGCAAGTAAATCTGCTAAAATTGACCAAGTAACTTTAACTGATTTGCTTGGCAAAGTAGTTTATACAGCTAGTATTAATGAATCTTTTGAAAGAAAAGAAATCGTTATTCCTACGACAACTTTAACTAAAGGTTTTTATTTGATAAATGTTTTGATTGGAAATGAAACAGTAGTAAAAAGAGTAGAAGTAATTCACCATTAATTACATTACGTAGAATTGAATTATAAATCCGGAGAAAAAATCTCCGGATTTTTTATGGATGTGAATTTACCTAACGATTTTTTTATTTAGGGTAGATAAGGTAACTGGAAAAAATAAATAAATTTCTAATTTTTAGCCATTTATTGTTATCGGCTAATCTGATAATACTTGAAACTTCAATTGATGCACTCATAAATTTATTATAGTCAGAATAGAAAAGTTATAGATGTAAACATAGCATCTAGCTTAGTTTATTCGATTAATTGATCGTGTCAATTTATTTCACTTTGGGTATTCTTTCACACACACTCTTGAATAGGTAACATAAAACCATAGTGTTCACACAAAAAATCAAATACTTAATCGTTGGGTAACTTCTCTTGTTAATGCTCTTGAAACAGGGATTGAATTTTCTATGTTAAATAATATCAAACGGTATCCTTGAGAGTTACCAGTAACCGATTGAACTTTATCAAGGTTTACAATATAGGTGCGATGACAGCGATAAAAATTTGAAAAACGTTTGAGATTATCTTGCGCATTTTTCAAGGTGCAACGCAATAAAAATTTTTTCATTACTTTCTGCTGAATTAAATGAACCTCAATATAATTGTCAGCCGCTGCCAAATAGTAAAGATCGGTTACATCAATACTCAAAGTGTCTTTAGAATTTTCAGCGGTGAGTTCAACAATCGTTCCGCCAACACTTGGTATACGAGTTTTACGATAAAGTTTTTCAGATAGTGTGTTGCTTTGCTTTAGATTTTTTCTTAGCAGATAATTCTGTTTTAAAAGAACAATTATTGTAACTGGAAACAACGCAACAATTAAAGTAACCATTTCGAAAAAGGCTAGTGTTGTAGTATTTATTTTCACAAAGCCAACATAGGATGAGTAGAGCAGATTGCCTACTCCTATTGTGGATATGATTATCAAAGTGAATACTATTTCCTTATATACCTTCCATACATCTTCGTTAAAAACGTACGGCATAAAGGATGGAATAATAAATTGCATCAAGAGGAGTAAAACAAAACTTGTTAGGCCATACCCGATAAAAATTCTTATATCTAATGGGGTTTCAAAACGGTCAAGTCCAAATGGTTTAAAAACATATAAAAAAAGAAAAACAAATAGTGAAATGCTTATCACAAAAACTAATCTTCTTGGCTTGTTATCCCACAACGGGTATGGTTGCAGAAATAGTTTAAGCATCTTGTTAATATTAGGCAGTGAAAAAAAAATTATTGTTGAGTGTATTTCTCTTGAAAAAAGGCAGAGTATTTATTAATGTCGTGTGTAAGCGCTAATTGAGTGAGATTGTCCTGAGAAATAACAAAAAATAATGGCTCACTTGTTTCTAAAGAGCCAGCTATACTTTCATCTCCGGTAACACTTTCAAAATACAACATTGCATCATCTTTGTTTTGAAGACCTGTTACAGTTACATACTGATACTGCAAATCCAGATTGCCACTTTGAATATTCATTTGAATGCCTTTGAAATTAAGGTTATTGTAAGAAGTGATTTTTGATTTAAGGGCATCAAGATCTGTCGAGTTTATTTTTACTAGTATAAGAAACAACTGCGGAGTTTCTGGTGCATACGTAAAAGCAGTTGAATCAATTTTTTGATTCAATTGATTTTTTTGTGATGCAAGCTTGGTCGAATCAACTGTTGATGGGATTGCAGTTTGACTGTTATTTTTTCTGATGAAATCTAAAATTTGTTGAGCTCGGATACTTACCGAATCTTTTGGGTATCCACGCACTACATCTTCTAAAGCAAGCTCAAAAGTTGACACCGGCTTGGTTCGACCTATGGCCATTGCTTTTAAAAGTGCAAACTTACCTGCAAGTGGATTGTTTTTAGGAAACATTTCATCAGCCAATTTTTTTCGCTCTATAACGTCCGCATATTGACCTTTGAGATAGGCATTGTAGGTGTTTTCATAGAACACTTGAAGTACAGCTGTTTTCTTCTTTGTTTCTGCAAAAAAATTCGGATTTAAAATCAGTTTACTATACTCACTTTCCGGATAGTTTGTAAGCAGATAATTTTTATATACATCTGCTTTAACAGTATCATGTAATGTTAAATATAAACGATATAGATTATAATACGAAGGTTGTTTGTATTTGTTTTGAGGAAAACGCTGATCTAATTTTTCGAAATGATAGATTGACTGTGGATAGTTAATTAATTGTTCTTTATAGATTAGAGCTGCATTATAATAAGCTTCTGTAAGTTTGATGTTTGATTCCTTAATTTGAGCCTCAGTTGTGGGTATCGCTTTTAAGTAAGCATCCTTGCGCGCTTCATCACCTAATTTTGCCAATGAATCTTGCATTGCTTGTTGAGAATTTACAAGAGAATCAATGGATACTTCAGGTTCGCCTCCTTGATCCGCAACAAGATCTTTATCGATTCTGCGCCAGTTATCTTCTAGTTTGCGCATTCCCCATTTCTTCAAAAACTCATTTATTCCAAAGCTGAGTGTGGTGGGGTTGTAAAAGTACCAATCGCCTGCTTTGTTTGGAGTCTGTTGAAAGTTTCGTGGTTGACTTTTTAGAGCCTTTTCTTCAATTACTGCTTGTTCCTCTAAACGCTGTTGCTCTTCTTTTACTTTTTTTAATCGCTCGGCTTCTACTGTTTCCTGATAGATTACACTATCAATACTGGCAAGTCGTTCGGCATAGCTCATGTTAGAAAGGCGCTGCAGGCTATCTTCCATTATGATTATTTTCAGGTTTTTAACCAAACGCTCCAAACTGTTTTTTCTTTCTAAAATTTCGAAATAATCAGGATGATCTTGAGTAAGTGAAGTAACTGCACTATCGTAATATGCGGCAGCAGGTATATAGTCGGGGCGCTCATAATAAATATCAGCCATGCTTCTATAACTTAAAGCCTTTTGTGCAATATTAGTAGTGCTAGCCTGAATGGATTTGTTCAAATAATCCATAGCAACATATTCTTTCTTTTCCTGCTGTGCTATACCGGCCAAGGCATAATAAATCTGATCCTTATATTCTTTATTTTTTTCATCCTTCAACATTTTGTTTAATTCCTTTTTTACCGATTCGCCATCCACGCTATTAACATCAAAACACCTGGCACGGTTGATACGAGCATTGAATGCCATCTCATAATCGGGATTTAAACGAATCACTTTACTATATGACGAAAAAGCTTGTTGAAGGCTATCTTGTTTCTGTTGTAACTGGCCCAAAATAAAATAGTATCTTGAACGAGTATCTTTCTTTTTGGCACTGGCAGCTGCTTTTTGTAACTGTTCCATGGCCTCCGGAATTTGATTTTTCATTAAGTAATAATTGGCATAAGTAGCCGCATAATCGCTCTTTATGCGCAATGGGAACTCTTTGTCGTTTTTTAAAAAATCAAGTAAGTATTCTGCATCAACTGTTTTGCCCAATTCCAGATAGGATTTGGTTAGCCATAGTAACGCATCGTCACGAATTTCGCCATTTTTGTATTCGGCCGAGGTGTATTGAAAGGTTTCAATAGCTGTCCAGAAATCGTGTTTATAAAACTGAGCCTGACCAATAACTAAATAGCAGTCTTCAATCCATTTGTTACGCTCGGCCAGTTTAGTATCGTGCTTGGATTTTGCATAGATGGAATGTCGTTGTATGGCTACTGATGCCTTCTTAATGGCTTCATCCATATCCGGATAAACGCCTTTGGCTTTTGCCACATCACCGTACTTAAAGATACTAAGCACCCGATCATATTTATCTTCATGTGCAGCAGCTAATGTCTGAGCCCCTTGTCTCATTCTTTCACGAGCATTGAAAAAATAATTGTAATGAGTGGTAGTGCCATGAAAAGCTCTGCTCATCATGTTGTTTTTATGGGTTGCACACGAACCCATCACAAACGACAAAGTAATAATTGTAAAATATATTTTAAATTTCAAATTCATTAATCACTTAAATAATCTAACAAGCAGCGTTGTTTCTTAAAACCGCATCGTACATTACAATAAACAACTTTATACGAAGCAAAATAGTATGTTGTTCGACAAATATAGTAAGGAGTTTTGTTTCGAAGAAATAAGGTATTAGTTACTTACAGATTTATATTTGCCAATATGTCGCGAAACCGGGTTGCATTTATAACCCTATTTATTTTTGCTCTCTGCCTTCGTTTAGTACTTTGTTTTTTAAACAGAGAGGCTAATGATAATCATGCACAAGTAGTAGAGTGGATTATTGATAAACAATCGCTTCCCAATAAGGAGGATTGCTGGGAATGTTTTCAGCCAAAGCTTTATTATCTGATTAATGCTGCTATTGTAGTAGCATTTCATATAAAGGGTCATTATAACATCGTGCTAGCGATGCAAATGCTCAATTTTGTATTCAGCTTTTTTATTTTACTTTTTTTGTGGAAGTTTATCAACCGCCAAACCATTTCATTCGGTATAAAATTGATTGCCTTTGCATTAGTTGCTTTTAATCCCTGTTTAACCGGTATTAATGCACAGGCAACTAATGATACACTTATTATTCTGTCAGGTATTTTAACTATTTATTATGCCGACCGTTTTTTTAAAGAGAAGAAATTTTCATTAGCTATTCCATTAACTCTATGGGTGATTTTGGCATCCTTGGTAAAGGGTTCAGGCATTGTATTGTTTGCCGCATTAAGTTTAATCTTCTTTGTTAGGATATTGCAAACGATTGCTACTGAACGAATATTGTATATTAAAGCATTTGCTGTACTTGTTTTGGGCAATTTAACAATTGTTCCGGTCGGAGCCGGTTATATATCCAATTATGAGCAGTATAAAACCCCCTTTGTGCTGGTTTTTGAAAAAGATCCACCACCTGCATTTGCTGAGCGTAGTTATGTACAACGGCCCGGTATTACTTCGATAGTTGATGGATATTTTACATTTCGATATTTCGATATGATCAGGCAGCCTTACATCTCGAGCACTATTGATAATTATCCGCTGCATCGCACTTCATTATGGTCGCAATTATATGGTCGCACCATGTTTATGCACTTTGATCAGCATCCCCGGAGTTGGCAGAGTACATCAAACGAAATTGTTTTTACAGGACGTTTACTGATTATTTTGGGTCTCGTGCCTTTGTTATTATTAATCCGTGGCATGGTAGTTTCAATGAAAGATTTGTTTACCAAAAAAGAAGAATTAATTTTAAATTGGATACATCTTGTTTTTGTTTTTGGATTCTTACTATTTATGGTAAAATACTCTTATAGTTATCGTGACTATAGCATCATGAAATCTATCTTTATTTTTCCGGCTTTGCCGTCTTTTATTAAATTTTTTATGCATGGTTTCGATAGTATTAAGTCCAAAGCCATTCTTAAATTAATATGGATTTCTATCCTGACTATTATTCTATTAAGTATCTATGATATTTGTTTTTTAATAGATCAACTTTCGTTTTAAATAATCAAGTCTAGTATTTCCATAATAAGGTAATATGTAATAAACATAAAAGCGCAAGAACATAGTTGTATAATAATACCATTTCTTGGGTTGGTTGGCACAAGAATACATACGCATTTGTTACATCATTTTCATCATATTAGGCCTTAAACCGGTCCACTGCTAATTGACATTTATAAAATAAAAAACCCGCTCCAAGTTTGGAGCGGGTTTTTGTACTTAGTTTGCTCAAAAAATTATTGAGGAACAGTTGCAGCAGCAGAATCAATTACAGCAGCAGCAGAATCAACTACAGCAGCAGATTCAGTCATTACTTCAGCAGCAGTTTCAGTTGTAGCTTCAGTAGCTTCAGTAGCTGTTTCAGCAGGCTTGCTTCCGCAAGATGACAATGCTACAACGAAGGCAGCCATTGCAAAGAATGTTACAATTTTTTTCATTTTGTTTTTGTTTGAGATTTGAATATTTACACTTAATACCTCAAAGTGAAATAGGTAACCCAATTATTTTATCTTTTTTATAGAATCACTTTAAGTCATTGAAAAACAGCAATTAAAGTTTAATTTATTGCCTTCTAATAATGAAGTTTATGGAGCCGACAAGCTAATGCAATAAAATAATTCGGTTCTTTGGGTTACCTTTTATAATAAAAGCGCATTAATGAATAAGGAAATGAAACAGGTTCAACCTGTAAGTGAGGAGGAAATCATACTTGCATTGCGCAAAGGTGATGAACGCGTTCTTAAAATTGTGTACAGGCAGCATTATCCACAAATTGCCAATATGGTAGTCAATAATGGTGGCAGTGTTCAGGAAGCAAAGGATATTTATCAAGAAACAATAATTATCTTTTATGAAAAACTGCAAGAGGAATCATTCAAATTAAGTTGCCGCATTGGCACTTTCTTGTATTCAGTAGGCAAGAGATTATGGTTAAAGCAGCTTCAGTTTAAAAACCGGTTTACTGATGAGTTTCATGAAACAGGCGAGTCAGTATCGATAGATTGGTCAGAAGTTGGTAAGCAGGAAAATCAATTTGAAGCAATGCATCAAGCGCTCGAAAATATGGGCGAACCATGCAGAACAATTCTAAAAGATTTCTATATGCATTCTTCATCGATGGAAGAAATAACTGAAAAGTTTGGTTATACAAATACAGATAATGCAAAGACACAGAAATATAAATGTCTAAAAAGATTAAAGAAGATTTTCTTCTCTTTATATAATAACGAATTAAACAATGATTGATAAACGGGAAACGGAAGAGTTGATAGAGCGCTATTGCAAATTCCAACTTTTACCTGATGAATTAAAGATTTTTGAACAATGGTTGGAAAGCGATCCTGCCTTAGCTGAGGCCGTTGAACAACATCAGACTATTCTGTCTGCTTTTAATTTAACTGTAAATCGCGAGCAATTACGTCATAAATTAAATATCATTCATGATGAAATGGAAACCGAGCAGTTTGTATTTAAAGCACCACTTAAAAAGGTGAGTGAAGAGAATGAACCATCGCGAATTCGCCAGTTTTATCGTCAGTACAGAATAATTTCAATTGCAGCAATGGTAACTATTGTTGCTGTTAGCGGTACATTGATTACCTCTTTTTTAACGGGGGCTTTCAGTAATAAACAACAAGGAAATTACCAGGCTTTAAGTCGTGAGGTTGAGCGACTAAAACGCTCTCAGCGTGCTATTATTAATGGTATAAACGAAACCAAAGAAACCGAAAACGATAATATAGTTTCAGGATTTACCGGAACCGGTTTTGCAATAAGTAAAGATGGTTATGTGCTTACCAGCTATCACGTTATCAAAGATGCAAAAAATGTTTTTTTAAGTAACGAAAAATTCGAACAGTTGGAAGCTTCCAAGGTTGCTGTAGATATTACACTTGATCTTGCGTTGCTTAAAATAAACGATGAACAATTCAAATCCTTTGGCGACTTGCCATATAGTTTTAAGAAATCGGTAGCTGATCCGGGTGAAAAAG
>JANNXV010000156.1:0-11329 GCA_031409815.1 Bacteroidota bacterium | reverse complement strand
ATCTGCGAATGTGAATATTACTCCACCGTCACAATTATCCTGTGCTTCATTAACCGGAACACCTACTTCGTTGTGTGCGTCAGGTTCCGGTACAGGTAGTTATTCGATTCCTTTAATTAAACCTGGAGAAATTGCAACCTGGAGTGTTCCTTCAGGTATGACTATCAGCAGTGGACAAGGAACAAATGCTATTGCTGTGCAATGGAGCGCTGCAGCAGCCAACACTGGAATCAAAGGAAATGTTTGTTTAACTGTTGTGTCAACTATTTGCAATCAGCCTCCTGTAAGCTGCTGTTTGGCAATTGATATTAATATTGTTAAACCTGTACAGCCAAATTCTATCAGCGGTCCGGCAAAAGTATGCCCGGGTGATGTGGTAAATTATTCAGTTGCCACCGTATCACGTGCAACTTCTTATAACTGGATTTTGCCAGCAGGCATGACAATGACAAGTGGTGAAGGAAGCAATATTATTTCAGCAAGTGTTGATGCCGGATTTACAGGTGGAACACTTTCAGTTTCTGCAACGAATGCTTGCGGAACAGGTAATGCCCGTTCTAAAAATCTTTCACTTAATACACCATTAACACCCGGAACCATAAGTGGACCATTGAATGGACAATGTGGTGCAACAGGTATATTATACAGCATTGCTCCTGTAGTTAATGCTACCAGTTATCATTGGACTGTTTCCAGTGGTACTAATCTGGGGCCTGATGGTGGAACATCATTCTTTTTTAGTTGGCCATTCTTCGATGTCTTTACCACTGTTTCTGTTCAAGCAAGAAACGGATGTGGAAGTAGTTTGACTCGCTTCATCACTGTAAATGGAAAACCTTCATTGCCAGGACCCATAAATGGACCGTTAAATGCTTGTACTAATTCAACTGGCAATATTTACTCTGTTGCTACTGTAACAGGTACAACGTTTTATGATTGGACCGTTCCCGCTGTTGCCACCATTACAAGTGGTGCCGGTAGCAAAACCATTACTGTTGATTATGGCAGCATGCCTTCCTCATCTCAAGTAATGAAAGTTCAGGCAAGCAATGCTTGTGGCACAAGCGCAATGAGGAGCCTCAATAATATTACAGTGGTAAACTGCCCAAGACTTGGAGATAGTAGCTCTGAACCAGGCTTACAGGTATACCCTAACCCGGCTACTGATGAGATTAATATTTTGTTCGCATCAAGTGAGTACGAGCTATATCAGATTTATCTGTTGGATATTACCGGACGAATATTAATTAGTGAAAAAGGTGTTGGAACAGGAGAAATTATGCAAAATACTTTTAATGTTAGCCAGTATCCTAAGGGCGTATATTTAATTCAACTCATCAATATGCAAGGCACTTTGCAGGTGAGACTGATGTTGGAATAAATAAAATTGAGTTAGTTTTTAAAATGGCTGCCTGTGATGGGCAGCCATTTTTATTATAGTTCAATAAAATATCGATCTGCTATCTTAAAATTTAAATTGCTATCTACGTTAGATCTTGCTGCACAAGTAAACCAGCAATGCCGGCATAAGTGTTACTTATTAAATTTTTTATTTCTGTGCGGCTTTTCCAACATACTTCAGTTATTCCTTCGTCAGCTTGAGGTAATAATTCGGTATCGTTGCTCGTCATCTTAAACCAATATGTGCGCTTTAGAATTCTTTCTTTTTTTAAAAGATAGGTATGGTAAGTGGTTGCAATTTGTTTTTTTAGTGTTAGTTGCTGCAAGCCACATTCTTCTATTACTTCGCGCAAAGCGGCTTCATCGGGTTGCTCACCGGGTTCAATTTTTCCTTTAGGCAAATCCCATTTGTTTTTTCTGAAAATCATTAGAAGTAAATTCTCGTCATTAAAAACCAAACCACCGGCAGCTTCAATAAGTGTATAGCTTTGAATAAATGTTTCCCATGTTTTATCAATATTCAGGGTGGCAATTGTCATGTTCAATAGCTGTGGTTGTTTTTCGAAACTGTAAACCAGTTCTTTAATAAAACTTACCGGCTCGTCACCACTCAATCTAAAAACCAGATCGGAGCCTGATAAGGTCTCTTTATCCTGACAAATTTTTAAAAGCCGTTCGTTAATATAGACTGAATACATAGATGTGATTTTAAACTAGATTTTTTTTAAAAGCCGAAATTTTTAAGTTTCAACTTTGCACAATTTATTTTCTTTAAGTTTGTGAAACTATGTTGAATCAAACAGCGTCAAAAGTAGCCCAATTCCTACTTCAAATTAAAGCTATTAAACTGCAACCTGATCAGCCCTTTACCTGGGCATCGGGATGGAAATCGCCCATTTATTGTGATAATCGTATTTCATTGTCGTATCCAAGGGTGCGTACTTTTATCCGTCAGGAACTGGTTAAAATGATTGAAGATAAATTTGGTAAGCCCGATATGATTGCAGGTGTAGCAACTGCTGCTATTGCACAAGGCGCATTGGTGAGTGAAGCAATGGGTTTACCTTTTGTTTATGTGAGAGCATCGGCAAAAGATCATGGCAGACAAAATACTATTGAGGGAGAAGTAAAAGAGCATCAAACGGCCGTTGTTATTGAAGATTTAATTAGCACCGGCAAGAGTAGTATTAAAGCGGTTGAAGATTTACGCAAAAGCGGAGTAATAGTAAAAGGCTTGGTAAGTATTTTTAATTATGGTTTTGCCGAGGCAGATAAAAACTTCAAGGCTGCCGCTTGCCCTTATTATTCATTGAGTGATTATGATGCTTTGATAAAAGAGGCTGTGGAAACTAATTATGTAAAGAAATCAGATTTGGATTTATTAAAAGCTTGGCGCTCGAATCCGGCAGAGTGGGAAGGAGTGAAGTCTTAAATTAATCAATTTGAAGATTTGAAAATGATTTTTTTAATTTTCAAATTTTCAAATCACTAAATTTTCAAATTAAAAATATGATCATCGAAAGCGATAAAGTAATAGTAAATCAAACTTCAAAACAGTTATTTGATTTTTTAGCAGATTTTAATAACATTGGCAAACTTATGCCGCCTCAGGTAGAAGGTTGGAAATCCGATGGAGAAACCTGCATTTTCACAATTAAGGGAATGGCCACTTTAGGAATGGTTTATGAATCGAAAACACCGAATTCAGAAATTGTAATAAAGAAAGATGGCAAAGCACCATTTGATTTTAAATTGCTTTGTAAAATTCAGGAGTTGTCAACAACAAATTCTCAACTTCAATTAATGTTTGATGCCGATTTAAATATGATGATGCGAATGATGGCTGAAAAGCCGCTCACCAATTTTTTAAACTTGTTGGTGCATCGCTACGCTGAGATTGCGGATACTATTAGCTAAAAATCTTAAAGCGTATTTCTTTGTTTACAAAAAATTGTTTGGTGCCATCCTGAAGTTCAACTATTAGTTGACCTAGTTCTGTCACACCTCGAATGCAACCAATAAATTCTTTGTTGTTGGCTTCAAACACACACCACTCGTTTAATTGAAATAAGGCATTGTTAAAATCGGTATCGATCAATGCCGATTCTCCTTTTTCTACTTGCTGATATCTTTTCTCAATGCAATTTAAGATTTCTGAAAACAGCTCTTCAAGATTGAATTTTTTTGCCTGTTCAAGTCGCATTGAAGTTGCAATATTGCCTAGAGCCGAACCGAAGTTATTTTGATTAACATTGATACCAAACCCTGCAATAACCGAACACAAGTACTCGCCTTTTATCGCATTTTCAATAAGCATTCCTGAAATTTTCTTACCATTAACCAGCAAATCATTAGGCCATTTGATGGAAACATTTTTAATGTCATAAATTTTTAAAAAATCATAAACCGAAAGACAAAATGCTTTGTTAAGTAGAAATTGCTTACTAACATTGAATTTAGTAGGAAATAATATTACGCTAAAGGTTAAATTAGTGCAGGGTTCAGCTATCCAAACACTCCCTCGCTGGCCACGACCACTGGTTTGATTCTGTGACAGGATGACAGTGCTATTTACCACATTGTGGTTGAGCAATAATTCCTGTGCGAACATATTGGTCGAATCAACTGTATCGAGTCGTATAATATGTTCTGCAGAAAACGGCATCGGGAATGAATCTGTTAGTTTGCTAATTTTGTACAAACTTACACAAAGGATAATTGATGGTAAAAGCTTCTAAAGCTATTAAAGCGGTTAAATCGGTTAATGCTACCGATCAACTAACAGAAACAGTTGTTAAAGCATTGCAGGAGATTAAGGGGCATGATATTACCTGCCTTGATATGCGAGAGATTAAAAGTGCAGTAGCTGATATGTTTGTGGTTTGTCATGGTGATTCTCAACCACAAGTGGAAGCTTTAGCACGATCGGTGGAAGAAATTGTTTATAAGGAAAGGAAAGAAGATCCTCTGCATCGCGAAGGGTTTGAAAATGCACAATGGATATTGCTCGACTATTTTAATGTTGTTGTCCACATATTTCAAAAGGACCAACGCGACTATTATGGCATCGAAAGGTTATGGGCAGATGCCACAACACGTCATATAAAAGACAATTATTAGTGACAAGTTTGCTGATTTTAACAATAAAACCTCGTGGCATAGTACTTGACTTAGCCAGAGATCTAAAGACAATAAATAATTATGCCAGATAAGCCGGTAAATACTGACGAGAATAAAAAGAATAAGAAATCGTCTATTCCCAATTTTCAGAAACCCAAAACGCCAAAATTCAATTTCAACTTTTATTGGATTTATGCAGTGGTGATTTTTGCAATTATTGCTGTTAACTTTTTTGATTTTGGAAATCGCCCTCGCGAAACATCCTGGAACGATTTTGTAAACAACATGGTTAAAACGCAGGATGTTGACAAAATTGTAGTAGTTAACAAAGAAGCTGTTAATGTTTATATCAAAAAGGAAAGTCTTAAAAAGGATTACTTTAAAAAAGTGTCGAATAAAGCTTTTGGAAATGGTGTTAACGAAGGACCCCATTATTCTTTCACAATCGGTGATGTGGGTAGCTTTAAAAAAGATCTGGATGAAGTGCAAAAGGATACACCGGAAGATCAACGTGTAAATATCATTTACAATAACAGCGAACGTAGCCCTTGGGATTGGATTACGGCATGGTTATTTCCATTGGCAATGGTGTTTATTCTTTACATGTTCATTATTCGTAGAATGGGAGGTGGCGGAGGCGGTAGCCAAATTTTTAACATTGGTAAATCCAAAGCTACCTTGTTTGATAAAGATCTTCATGTGAAAGTTACATTTAACGATGTAGCAGGTTTAGAAGAAGCCAAAGTAGAAGTAATGGAGATTGTTGATTTTCTCAAGAATCCTAAAAAATATACAGCCCTTGGCGGGAAAATTCCTCGCGGAGCATTGCTTGTAGGCCCTCCGGGAACCGGCAAAACATTGCTTGCAAAGGCGGTTGCGGGTGAAGCACAGGTGCCATTTTTCTCACTTTCAGGTTCCGACTTTGTGGAAATGTTTGTTGGAGTTGGAGCATCACGTGTGCGTGATTTGTTCCGCCAGGCTAAAGAAAAAGCTCCAAGTATTATTTTTATCGATGAGATTGATGCGATAGGTCGTGCCAGAGGTAAATCGCCTTCCTTTAGTTCAAATGATGAAAGAGAAAGTACCTTAAATCAGTTGCTCACCGAAATGGATGGATTTGGTAGCAACAACGGAGTTATAATAGTGGCGGCAACTAATCGTGCTGATATTTTAGATCGTGCATTATTGCGTCCAGGTCGTTTTGATCGTCAGATATATGTGGAGTTGCCTGATATTAATGGTCGCGAAGAAATATTTAAGGTGCATTCAAAACCATTGAAACTTGACGCTACAGTTGACTTGAATTTTTTGGCCAAACAAACTCCCGGTTTCTCAGGTGCTGATATTGCAAACCTTTGTAATGAAGCAGCATTGATAGCAGCCAGAAAAAACAAAACTTCCATTGGTAAACAGGATTTCTTAGATGCTGTTGACCGTATTGTTGGAGGTTTAGAAAAGAAAAATAAAATCATTTCTCAGCACGAGAAAAAAGTAATTGCTTACCATGAAGCAGGTCATGCTGCCATTAGCTGGATTCTTGAACATACATCACCCTTGATAAAAGTTACTATCGTTCCTCGAGGTAATTCATTAGGCGCAGCATGGTATTTGCCTGAAGAACGACAGATTACTAATAAAGAGCAGATTTTAGATGAGATGTGTGCAGCATTAGGTGGAAGAGCTTCTGAGCAAATTACCTTTGGAACTATTTCGACCGGTGCGTTAAGTGATCTTGAAAAAATTACCAAGCAAGCATACGCTTCAGTTGCTGTGTTTGGATTGAACGAACGTATTGGTAATATCAGTTTCTACGATTCGAGCGGACAACAGGATTATGCTTTTACAAAACCATATAGCGAACAAACTGCTCGTGCAATAGATGAAGAAGTTCACATTATGGTGGAGGCAGCTTATCAGCGGACTTTAGATGTTTTGCGTGAACATAAAGATCAATTGGATTTATTAGCAAAAACATTGCTTGAAAAGGAGGTTATTTTCAAGGAAGATTTAGAAGCTATTTTTGGTAAACGTAAATTTGAAAAGGAAGAAATGCCGGTGAAACCAAAAGTGGATTACTCATTGCTCAATGGTAATGGTGCTACGAATGATTTGCCCAAGAATGGTACTCCAAAGGTTGATGAACCTGTTGCAAACAATTCAGTAACTCCAAATCCTGAAGCTTAGTATTCATCTTTTATGGAAGATAGTACCACCCGCGAAAAAGTACTGAAAAAAATCAGGGCTGCTCTGCTGAGTAAATCTTCCAATCCGTATCCAAAAATCGATTACGATTCTTCGATTTATGCAAGCAGTGATGAAGACCCCCTTTTAGTTTTTGCAGAGCGGTTAGCTGAAACGGGAGGTCGTTTCGTTTTATGCAACGATGATCTGGAATTTGTAGAAGGGATTCTTGCTTTGGCAGTGCAACACAAATGGAAAAATTTTTATTGTTGCGAAGAAACCTTATCAGCATTACTAACTAATTGTGAGTTCAAACATTCCACAGATGTAGCATCGTTAGCTAAGGCGGATGTAGTTATTTCTTCCTGCGAATGTTTGATTGCGAGAACAGGTAGTGTTGTTTTTTCGTCACAACAAAATACTCGACTTGCAACTGCATTGGCTCCGGTGCAAATTGTGTTTGCACAAAGCAGCCAGTTGGCTTTTGAAATAAAGGATGCAGTTCAACATCTGCGTAATAAATACACAAAACTTCCTTCGAGTATCACCTTTGCTTCCGGCCCTAGCCGTGTAATTAACCTTGGCGGTGAAACTGTTATTGGTGCGCATGGATCTCAACAGATTTATGTTTTTCTGGTTGATGATAAGGAGAGAGATTGATTAGTTGACTATGTTAATTATGTTGATCACATTAAAAGAATTAACTTATTTAACCAATCAACCTAATTAACCAATTCTCCAAAACACCATCTTTGCAAAATGTCGGACAACCCAGACTTTGTAAAAATATACACCACCAATTTAGCACACCAGGCTGAAATAGCTAAATCGCTTTTATTGGATAGCGATATCGAATCATTTGTGATTGATAAAAAGGATTCGATGTATATTTTTGGTGAGATAGAATTGTATGTGAAACCTGAGCACGAAATTTTAGCAAGATTAATTTTAACGCAAAATAAACTGTGAGCAATTTCTGGCAACGATTAATTACCGGCACTTTATTTGTTTCGATTTTAATTTCTGCAATTATTTTTGGACCTCTTTCAGCACAGATTCTTTTTTTGTGGATTGCATTATTCAGCCTTGCAGAGTTTTATCGGATATTTAATACTACTACTACAAAGCCAAACACCTTTCTAGGTTTAATTGTTGGTTGTGTAACTTACCTTTTGGTTTCAGCATTAGCTGCAGATTTTATTGCAGCAAAATATTTATTTGTTTTGTTGCCACTGTTCTCAATTCTATTTTTTGCTGAATTGTACAGGAAGAAAGAGCAACCGTTTGCCAATATTGCTTTAACACTTACCGGAATTTTATATGTGGTTGTTCCGTTTTCTTTATTGAATGTGATTACAATCATTGACCATCAATATCATTATAAAATTCTTTTAGGCTATTTCTTTATCCTGTGGACGAGTGATATCATGGCCTATATTTTTGGAATGTGGTTAGGCAAGCATCGTTTGTTTGAACGCATCTCTCCAAAAAAATCATGGGAGGGAAGTATTGGCGGTGCATTAAGTGCTGTGGGAATGGCTGTTGTTATAGCCCAGTTTTTTACTGAACTCTCAACCATTGATTGGATTATTATTACAATCATCATTGTTGTTACCGGAACCTTAGGTGATTTAACAGAATCAATGTTAAAGCGCAGCTTAAACATAAAAGACTCCGGAAATATTTTACCGGGACATGGTGGTTTGTTGGATCGTTTTGATGCGTTGCTTTTATCGGTGCCGTTTGTGTTCTTGTATTTAATGTTGAGGTAGAAATTTACTTCGTGCTTTTTGTTTTCTTATCATGAGGTTCCACATAAACCAGGTTACTTAACTCTGCAATTGTTTTAACGTTTCCAAAACGCACTTCCACTTTATCTTCTTTAATTTTTTCTACAATTCCAATTACACGTCCGTTTCTTAACCGAACGTTAGAGCCTCGTTTAATATTCTTACGATTAGCTTTTAAAATTTCTTCTAATTTAATTTCCTCTTTTGCAGTCAGTACTTTCTTTCGGTCGTTTAATTGTGAGCTGTATTTTGTGAGCACTTCCTTTTTATTCTTAGCGAATTTCCATTCATGCACAAACTTTTTAAACTTTTCTTCCAACTGGTTCATCATGCGCAGTTCTTTCTGGCGAATCCGTTCTGATTGTTCCAATTGTTTTTCATCTTGTGTGCTTAAATTTTTCTGGTAACGCTGCATCATCTCCTGCAGATTTTTTTCGTTTGTTTTGGTCTCGTTTAACAAACGGGTTAGATCAGATTTCTCACGTTCCATTTTATTCAACACCTGTTCCAGCATCAGGCTATTGTTTTTTACTTTCTTCTTGGCTTTGTTTATCACATTATATGGCAAGCCGCTTCGCTCCGCCACCACAAACGTGTAAGAGCTTCCGGGTTTACCTACTTCCAACCTAAACTGTGGTGCTAATTTACGTGCATCAAAGGCCATCGAACCATTGATGATTCCTGGTGTGCGGTCGGCCATTACTTTCAGGTTCATGTAATGCGTAGTGATAATGCCAAATGCTCTGCGATGATTTAATTCTTCTAAAATCGCTTCTGCCAAAGCGCCTCCGAGGTTCGGATCAGTACCTGTTCCAAATTCATCAATCAGAAATAAAGTGTCAGAACCTGCGCGTTGCAAAAACATTTTCATGTGCTTTAATCGCGAACTGTAAGTACTCAACTCAAATTCTAAAGATTGCGAATCACCAATATCTACCATTATATTTTTGAAAAAACCAAATCGACTGTTTTCATCTGTGGTAGTTAACAAGCCGCTTTGCAACATCATTTGCAACAAGCCTACTGTTTTCATGCAAACCGTTTTGCCTCCTGCATTCGGTCCGCTGATTACAAGAATACGTTGCTCGTCATTCAATTTTAAATCAAATGGAATAGTTGTTTTGCCAGATTGTTTGTTAAACAAGTAGAGGAGAGGATGCCGTGCTTCGCGCACATCAATATGGGGCTTTGCATCTACAAAAGGTAGTGATGCATTCAACTTTAAGGCAAGCCGAGCTTTCGCGGAGGTAAAATCAAAATACGCAATGTGCTCCGCATATCGAAAAATCTGCGAATGATATTTGCGAATGATTTCAGTTAACTCTTTTAGCACACGAAAAATTTCCTGTTGCTCTTCCGCAATCAATTCAAATAAAAGGTTGTTGATGGAAATGGTTTCTTCTGGTTCAATAAAACAGGTTTTACCGGTTGCAGATAAATCATGAATGATTCCTTTTGCACTTCGTTTATGTTCAGCAACAATGGAAATAACTCTGCGGCCGTTGCGCCAACTTTCTTCTGCATCGGTCAGCCAGCCATTCTTCCGGTATTTATTCATCACCGAATTATATACCTGATCGGATTCAGCCCGTTTTCTTGAAAGTGTTTTGCGGATGGATGCCAGTTCGGGTGAAGCGTTGCTACGCACTACACCCGTATCATCCAACACCCGGTCAATCTCTTTAATGATATTAGGTTCAAAAATGGTATCAATGATTATTTTTTGCAGCAACAAATATTTTGATTCACGTGCTTTAAAGAAATCAAAAATACCTTTCATGATTACCGTTATTTTATGCAACTGCATAAATTGTGGTGCGTTTAAAACCGAATTACGGATGCCCAATAATTTCAGTTCCTGCGATACATCAGGATAGCCTTCCAAATGCAATGGCTCCGCATTCGAAATAATTTTTCTAAACTCTTCAGTTTGCTCCAATAATACAATAGCGTCTTCAAAAACAGCTGTCGGATTCATATTTGAGGCCAAATGTTTTCCTGCCAGACCAATACATTCACCCTCCATCAATTGACGGATTTTTTCAAACTCGGATACCAAAAGGGAATTAAGGGGAAATATTTTCATTGTAATTGAACGAGTATAAATTTGGAGATTTTAATAGATAATTATTCGTTGGCTTCTTTTAAAACTCTTTTATACAAATCATCTTTCACTCTAAAGCCGGCTTTATTCATTAGCAGGTTCAGCAATGGTTTTATTTCAGTAATTATTTTTTTCTTCTTTGCAATTAACAATATGCCGAGCAATCCTATTGTTTTAATTCCGTTTTCAGCCGCAATTTTTCTACCTAATGTTTCATCTATGATTAACAAATCGGCATTCAACTCTTTCGCTAAAACTATAGCCTCACTTTCTCCTAAATCTAATTGAGAACGAAATTTTAATATATCCTTTTTAGCTGTTACTGTTTTTATTTCGATCCAGGAAACATTCTGTTGAAGAAAAGTACTAAAATCATGTTCTTTAAAATTAAATAATTCAAAATAAACAGCTTCAGGAATTATTATTTGAGAATAAAGCGATTTTAAGATTGCAGTTTGATTGATGACAAAAAGGTTGCTGATGGCAGAAGTGTCACTTACAATAATTTTCTCAAGGCTCATTCACAATATTTAAATCAGATTCAAAGTCGTCCATACTATAATTGATTGGAATATTTTTGGAAGAAAGCAACTTTTGAAAATTTATCAGGTCTATCTCAGCAAATTCCTTTGCCAAACCAATTGAGATCCTCTTCTGTGAATAAAGTAAACAAGCAATCTCTTTCTTGAGCTCTGCAGCAGTTATATTGGCCTTTTTTAAAATAGCATCATCA
>JANNXV010000155.1:0-9452 GCA_031409815.1 Bacteroidota bacterium | reverse complement strand
AAAAAACCCCGGCAATTGCTGGGGTTTTTTGTTTGGCTTCATATTAATTTTTAAATCCTTTGTTGATAAAAGAATTCTAGCTTATTGAATACTTTCTAATATGAATTAATTTTTTTATCCTGATTCACAAGTACTATATCCTCTGGTATCGCGAATATTTTAGTTTACATTTATTTGCGTTAGTCTGGAAATTAAACTCAAAAAAAATCGGGATATTGCTACCCCGATTTCTGAATTAATAATAAAACAGATTATTTTTTCTGGTCAACAGGTGATTGATTCATTTGCATTGGAGCACTTGAATTTAGAGCTGGCGTCCGTGGTTGTTTGTCCATTTCCTTTCTAACAGATTTTATCTCCATACTTTTAAATTCTTTTCCATTAGCAGGAGTTTGATACATTTCCCATAATTGATTTTTGTCATCAACAAATTTTATTGTTTGTCTAACATTAATTTCCTTTCCCGACATAGGATCAACCATTTTTCCCTTCATCTCCATTGATTTTTTCTCTTCATTATAAACACCTTCGAGTTTCATAATGCCGGTTCCCATATTGTCAATCCATGTACTTTCAAAAACCTTTTTACTGTTATCATATCCAACAACGCTTAATCCTTCGAATGGCATTCCATCAAAACTACCACGCATATTTCCTTGTTGATACCTTCCACCCATTAGCATGCGGTAAGAACTTGTGGCGTTCATTTTTTGAGGAGGTGCACCCGGAGCCATCCAAATGGTAACTTCTTCGGTCCACATACCAGAACTTTTAGCTAATAGTTCATGCATTTTTCCCGGTGCCATATAGGCTCTCCATGCTTGTTCTTCGGGCGAAAGTTTTTTTTCTTCAGTCGTCTCTTGCTTTTTTACTTCCGTTTTTTCCTGTGCCATTAATGGTGTATATGAAGCACCCATTAAAAGCAAACAACATAGTGTTTTTGTAATTTTCATTTGATTTTATTTATTGGTTTATTGCAAATCTACAACTTAAATACAATTCTTGCATCATAAATTCCCTTGCCATATATAACTGTTTTCAAATGAACTTTGTAGATCAATTGCTTTATCAAAGATGCCAAATACGGCAGCTCCGCTTCCACTCAAACTGGCATAAATAGCCCCAAGTTCATACATTTTTTCTTTACTATTTTTTATGATTGGATGCGTCTTGAATACTGATTCTTCAAAATCATTCTTTAAATTATTTTTCCATTGCTCAATGGGTAAAGTAACAATCTCCTTAACTGATAAAGTGGGGCGATGAGGTACTACCTTACTATACGCTTCAGCAGTTTTGACTTGCGCAGGAGGCATGACAATAACAATGGAATATCCATTTAATACTAAGTTTATCTCTGACAATATTTCTCCTCTTCCCTCAGCAAACATGGGTTGTTGGTGCAAAAAACAAGCACAATCACTTCCCAATTTTGATGCATAATTTGCTAATTCAGCTTTTGACAATTTTAATAGAAAAATGTCATTCAGCAGCATTAATGTATAAGCAGCATCTGAAGACCCACCTCCAAGACCGGCTCCCATAGGAATAAATTTATGCAAGTAAATATGCACAGGAACAAGATTAAAATCAGTTTTTAATAAATCATATGCTCTAACACATAAATTATCTTTTAAATTTCCTTCAACAGTTAAACCAGAGTGAAAAATTTTAAATGAATCGGCTTTAATAATTTCAAGAATATCGCACCATTGAATCTGAAAGAACACGGTTTCAATATTGTGAAAATTGTCTGACCGCTTTTCAATAATATTTAAGCCAAGATTAATTTTTGCAGGAGGGAATGAGATCATAAATTGCTATTGCTTTTAATTATTTTTCTAAAGCAAACGCTGTTCTCAACTCCTATATATTGGTCATAGTTTGGAATTACAGAATACCCTGCTTTTTTATAAAGACTAATCGCTTCAGGTTGCTTCTGTCCGGTTTCTAAAATCAAAGAACCATAATTACATTCAGCTGACCATTTTTCTAGTTCCCTTAAAATGAGTTTTGCAAATCCCATTCCACGAAAATCAGGTTTAACAAACATCCTTTTTATTTCTGCTGAATTAACATCATGCTCTTTAAAGGCTCCGCAACCAATTGCTTCGTCACTATGATAACAAACAACTACATTCTTCAAATTGACAATTTTATTAAACTGAGCAAAAAACACATGTTCCTCACCATCGCGTATTTTTAAATCCATGTCCAAAAGGGTTACTAAAGACTGAAAATCACGATCATTAGAATTAGTTCTTTTAATATGTATCATCTACAAAACAAATAATTATGCTCGATTAAACGAATAATTCTATGGAACATTTCTTTTGGCAAAAAGATAAATTCGCTAAGATTAAATTGACAAGAATGTTATTAACAACAGGCAAAACTAAGGTATTATTTATTTTCGGCTACATTTGTAGCCTATCAAAACAGTATGAGCACTCCCCTACTCGACTTTGAAAAACCGTTGGAAGATTTAAAAGAACAATTACAACAGGCACGCAAAATTGCTGAGAAAGGAAAAGTGAATGTGGATAAGGTGATAAAAGACCTTGAAGTTAAAATTGAAACCACACGCAAAGATCTTTATACGCATTTAACTGCCTGGCAGAGAGTTCAATTAAGCAGACATCCCGACCGACCTTACACGCTTGATTATATTCAGAAAATTACTTCCAATAATTTTATTGAATTATTTGGCGACAGGCAAGTAAAGGATGATAAGGCAATGATTGGTGGCTTTGGCAGCGTTGACGGACAAACCATCATGTTTGTGGGTCAACAAAAAGGTAATAATACTAAAGCACGTCAATATCGCAATTTTGGAATGCCAAATCCTGAAGGTTATCGTAAAGCTATGCGGCTTATGAAACTCGCTGAAAAATTCAATAAACCGATTGTAACTTTTATTGATACTCCTGGTGCATATCCTGGTTTAGAAGCGGAAGAAAGAGGACAAGGCGAAGCCATTGCTCGAAACCTTTATGAAATGTCGATTCTGCAAGTGCCTGTAATTTGTATTATAATTGGTGAGGGAGCTTCGGGTGGCGCGTTAGGTATCGGCATTGGTGATAGAGTTTTAATGTTGGAAAACACTTGGTATTCGGTGATTTCTCCTGAATCATGTTCGTCCATATTATGGCGCAATTGGGAAAATAAAGAAAGAGCTGCAGATGCTTTGAAATTAACCGCTGACGACATGATGAAATTAAATTTAATTGATGGCATCATAAAAGAACCACTTGGCGGAGCTCATTCTAATCCTGAAGAAATGTTTGAAATTGTAAAAAGCGAAATAAAAAAACATCTTGTTACGCTTAAAAAAATGGATGATCAGGAAAGGATAGATAAGAGAATTGAAAAATTCTGTTCGATGGGAGTCTATAAGGAAGAACAGTAATTTTTTGACGTTGCTTCTATTTGTTGTATTCGTTTTCGAATTTATCTTCAATAAAATTATTTCAGCTGTTATTGTATAACTTATTTTTTGAATTTTCTACCAACATTTTTTATTAATAATTTTTAACAGCAACATTTTTTTTTCTGCATTGTGTTGTAGCTACTTATATTTTTTTTCATCTGAATTTGTCAATAACTTACAATCAACAATTTTTTCGCACGTTGTGTGTGTAACTTTGCCACAGTTATGATAGAGAATACTACTTCCACCAGGAAGAAAAATATAAAACCATTTACTCCGGATTTCATTCAAGGTAAGCTTCCACCTCAGGCAACTGATTTAGAAGAAGCTGTTTTAGGAGCATTAATGTTGGATAAAGATGCGCTGGCAAGTGTAATTGACATTTTACATCCACAGTGTTTTTATAAAGATCAACACCAGAAAATTTATGCTGCAATCAATCATCTTTTTCACTCAACCGAACCGGTTGATATATTAACTGTTACTCAGCAATTGCGCAAAAGTGGTGAACTAGAATTGGCTGGTGGTGCTTATTACATCACGCAATTAACCAATCGCGTAGCCTCTGCTGCAAATGTTGAATACCATGCACGCATTGTTTTACAAAAATTTATTCAGCGCGAACTCATTCGTATTTCCGGAGAAACTATTCGAGATGCGTATGAAGAAACAACTGATGTATTGGATTTGCTGGATCGTGCTGAAAAAAACTTATTTACAATAGCAGAAGGTAACATCAGACGCAATTATGAAGACATGACCAGCCTTATTGCTAAAGCAATTAAGGAAGTTGAAACGGCAGCCAATCAAACTGCAGGTGTTACGGGCGTACCAAGTGGATTTACTGAATTAGACCGAATTACTGCTGGCTGGCAAAAATCTGATTTGGTTATTATTGCTGCACGTCCGGGTATGGGTAAAACTGCTTTTACTTTGAGTATGGCCCGAAATGCTGCGGTAATGTTTAACAAGCCTGTAGCCTTTTTTAGTTGCGAGATGTCATCATTACAATTAGTGAATCGTTTGATATCCAGTGAAACTGAAATCAATTCGGAAAAGTTAAAGAAAGGACAATTGGCTGACCATGAGTGGGCGCAGTTAAATAGTAAAATCAGTCCCCTTACAAAGGCTCCAATTTATATTGACGATACACCGGCACTCACCATTTTTGAATTACGTGCTAAATGTAGAAGACTGGCTGCCGAGAAAAAAATTGAACTTATTATTATTGATTATTTGCAGTTGATGGTGGCAGGCAGTGATAACGGACGTGGCGGAAATCGTGAACAAGAAATCAGCACAATTTCGAGATCATTAAAGAGTATAGCTAAAGAACTCAATATTCCAATCATCGCCTTATCACAATTAAGCCGTGCTGTTGAATCGAGAGGTGGATCAAAAAAACCACAATTGAGCGATTTGCGTGAATCAGGGGCCATTGAGCAAGATGCTGATATGGTATTGTTTATTTATCGACCTGAATATTATGGATTAACGGAAGACGAGAATAATGCTCCGACCAATAATGTTGCGGAAATAATTGTTGCAAAAAATCGTAATGGTGCCTTGAAAAGTGTGAACCTCAAATTCATTGGTCATCTTACTAAGTTTACTGATCTGGACAATTTCGATTTTGTTGACGAAACTGTCAGCATCCAAAATCCTAATGTTGAAAACGAACGCATTACCCGCGTTTCTCGCATGAATGATATGGATGAAGATTCGCCTTTTTAAAAAGTTTCATAAGCTGTTCATTATATTTTCCTCAACTTTACATCTTCTTCCCAATTAGAAGATAACAATGATCATCCTTTTTACGTTTAAGAAATTATGAAAAAGCAATTTTACGTTTTGTTATTTTTTATATTAATGTGTTTGCAGCAAGCAACTGCTGCTTATATCCTTATTCCAATGGATAACACACAGAAAAACCATATTAAAGCATACGGTATAGCGTATTGGATTTTACAAAATGATATTGAAGTAGATTGGCTTTTAAATTATAGAGGTGGCAGTTTTATGTTTAAACAAATTGCCCCACTTGAAAAAGAATGTGTTGTAAGAGGAATTACTTATACAGTTATTGCAGATGGACAGGCTTTAGCAATATTAGAAGAGATATCACCGGCAGAAGTAAATATGGATGTGGTTAAATTACAGAAAGCTCCAAAAATTGCAGTGTACTCCCCAAAAAGTAAATTACCCTGGGATGATGCTGTGACATTGGTTCTCACTTATGCTGAAATACCTTACGATGTTGTATATGATGAAGAAGTAGTACAAGGTAAACTACCATTATATGATTGGCTTCATTTACATCACGAAGACTTTACCGGACAATATGGAAGATTTTATGCAATGTACCACTCGGCTGCATGGTATCAGGAACAAGTTAGAAGTGATGAGGCAATGGCGCGAGATTTAGGATTTGGCAAAGTGAGTCAAATGAAATTAGCTGTGGCTGAAAAAATTCGTGACTTCACTACGGGTGGAGGTTTTCTGTTTGCTATGTGCTCTGGAACCGACTCTTACGACATTGCACTTGCAGCAGCAGGAATAGATATCTGCGAAAATATTTATGATGGTGATGGCAGCACGCCTGACTACAACAACAAACTTGATTATAATAATTGCTTTGCTTTTCAAAATTTTAAATTGGTAACAAATCCAATGGAATATGAATTTTCTGATATTGACGTAACCAACGCACGAAAAGTTCCGCGTAACGAAGATGTATTTACCTTATTTGAATTTTCGGCTAAGTGGGACCCTGTACCAACAATGCTATGCCAAAATCACGAACAAGTAATTAAAGGTTTTATGGGACAAACCACTGCTTTCAAAAAATCATTGGTAAAACCAGGTGTGCTAATAATGGGAGAAAATAAAGCAGCTGACGAAGCAAGGTATATTCATGGAGAGTATGGAAAAGGCACATGGACATTTTATGGTGGCCACGACCCTGAAGATTACCAACACATGGTGGGCGACCCTCCTACTGATTTAGAACTACACCCTAATTCTCCGGGGTATCGTTTAATTTTAAACAATGTGCTTTTTCCTGCTGCAAAAAAGAAAAAGCAGAAAACATAAAAAGCGTAATCTATTTATTCGAATGCATTGTAAGCAGATATTTTAACACCAATGCTTCTTGTTTAGTATCAAGCTTTGCACGCTTTGCCATTTTAGGCAAAACAGCTTCTACTGTTTCTGCTGAATTATTAAACGGCTTACCAAGCGAATGACATTTTTTGCAGCTATGCTCAAATATTGACTTGCCTTCTGTTAAATCAGCTAATGTGGTGCCTGGATATTTTTGACTGGCACGTTCAGCATCTGTTTGGGATGGCACAATTGGTTTATAGGATGCACATGATGTAAAAATGGAAATTAATATAATTGAGAAAATCTTTTTCATAACCTTGAGTTTTGTTCGGAGATAAAGATAAAAAAATCGAACAAATAATTTAAGGACTAATTAAACAAGAGTTAATTAATACTTACAATTACAAGCAGGAGAAAAATAAATTTTGCATTCGGGCAACAACATGTGTATGCGGTTCTGGTCTTCGATACTGAATAAAATACCACGAAGTTCCCATACCCTTAAGCTATACATTCCTTTCACTTCTTCAGGTACCTCACCTAATTCATTATCCCACATTTCTAATACTTCGAGGTTTTTTAACTTACCCATTTCCGGTGGCAACGCTTCAATAAGATTGCGGTTGAGTCCGAGATGTTTTAAATTAGTTAAATCACCAATACTTGCAGGCAATGATTTTAAGCTGTTGTTGGAGATATTAAATTCTTGAAGATTAACCAACTCATTTATTTCCGGTTGTAATTCTTTAATATCATTACGTGATAAATTTAATATTTGAAGATGCTTCAACTTAAATATGTCGACTGGAACTTCCTTTAATTTCTTCTTGCTTAAATCAAGCTTAAAAACAGAATCGGGGTTTTGTAATGCGAATGATAAACTCTTATAAACCTTTTGTTGTGATAACGACAAACTATCCAATAGCGTTTGCGCATTGGAAGAGTACATTTGAAACAAAGAAATAAAAACGAGAACCGTTTTTCTTAAATACATTTTATTATTCTAAAAATATTAGATGGCATAAAACACCATCCGATTTGTTCATATAAATCTATTAAACGCAAAAATCAGGATAATAGTTCGATGCAGCGAAGTTTATCTAATTTCATTTGTTCAACCAATGCTTCAGCCGATTCAAATTTTAATTCATCGCGCAAAAGATGTCTAAAAAATAAGGTAAGCTCAACTCCGTAAATATCCCTGTCAAAATCAAAAATATTTACTTCAATACTTCTGGCACCATTATCAAATGTGGGGCGGGTGCCAATGCTAAGTGCACCATTGTATCGTTTCGATTCCCCTTTCAAAACCACATTTACTGCATAAATTCCATTGGGAGGAATTAATTTACTTGCGTCAGCAACCTCGATGTTAGCCGTTGGAAAACCCAATGTTCGCCCCAACTGTTTGCCTTTCACTACACTCCCACTAATGCTATAATTGTGACCTAAAAGAATACAAGCTTCTGCAACCGCACCTATTTTCAAAGCCTTTCGAATACGAGTAGAACTTACCGCCACAGCATCAATATCCTGTTCAGGAATTTCTTCCACTTCAAACCCAAATTGAGGAGCCAATACCTTTAGTTCGTTCAACCCTCCCATTCTGCCATGCCCAAAATGATGGTCGTAACCGATAATTAATTTTTTAACCCTTAATCCCTGAACTAAAATATTTTTAACAAAATCAGTATGACTTATCTGCGAAAATTCCTTGGTAAAATCCTGAACAACCAAATGCTTTACCCCGTAGTGCTCTAATAACGCAATTTTTTCGTCTAAAGTGGTAAGCAATTGCAAATCATTTTTAGTAGGAAACAAAACTAAACGTGGATGAGGATGAAATGTAAGTACAACTGATTCTCCAGCTTGTATATCAGCACTTTGGATCAATCGCTTAATAATTTGTTGATGTCCCAAATGAACCCCGTCAAATGTACCAATGGTCACCACAGACGAATTCACCAATTTAAACTCATTAATATGTCGGTAAACCCTCATTTTTAATTACTTAACAGCTAATCGTTTAATAATGTTAATAAAATAATTGGGTAGCAAAAGTAAGCTTTCAATCAACCATATCTGTTTTTGTCTATTTTCGCGCTCTCAAAAAAAATAAATTACTATCCATGTTTAAAGGTAAAATCGTTCAGGTAATCGGTCCCGTAGTTGACGTAAGTTTTGACGTTGAAGGAGAAATGCTACCAAATATTCTTGAGGCTTTGGAAATTACCAAGCCCAATGGTGAAAAAATTATTCTAGAATGTCAGCAACATGTTGGAGAAGACACTATTCGAGCAATTGCCATGGACTCAACAGATGGTTTAACTCGTGGTATGGAAGTACTTTCTTTAGGATCACCCATCAGAATGCCAATTGGTGACGGAATTAAAGGACGTCTTTTTAACGTGATTGGTGATGCTATTGATGGTATCAAACAGGTAAGTAAAAAAGATGGTTATCCTATTCACCGCGATCCGCCAAGATTTGAGGACCTTTCTACAGAATCAGAAGTACTTTTTACCGGTATCAAAGTAATCGACTTATTGGAACCCTATTCAAAAGGTGGTAAAATCGGTTTGTTCGGTGGAGCTGGTGTTGGTAAAACCGTTTTGATTATGGAGTTGGTAAACAACATCGCTAAAGCTTACGCTGGACTTTCAGTGTTTGCCGGTGTGGGTGAACGTACACGTGAAGGAAACGATTTATTACGCGAGTTTTTAGAGTCGGGTGTAATTAATTATGGTGATGATTTCAAACACAGCATGGAAAGCGGTGGTTGGGATTTATCTAAAATAGATTACGAAAAATTAAAAGATAGCAAAGCAACATTGGTATTCGGTCAGATGAACGAACCTCCAGGAGCGCGTGCACGTGTGGCACTTTCAGGATTAACAGTTGCAGAATATTTCCGTGA
>JANNXV010000154.1:0-3715 GCA_031409815.1 Bacteroidota bacterium | reverse complement strand
GATTTCAGGTATATCATTCCTTTTATGGTGCAAATACTCCTATTTGTAACTCCGGTTATTTATCCGGTATCAGTACTCAAAGAAGAATGGATGAAAAACATTTTGGCCATCAATCCCATGTATTCGGCTATTGAATTATTCAGAAGCGGAATTATTGACAAACCTTTGGAGCTAAATTTACTAGCGATAAGTTTTTCATCATCCATTTTGTTTTTTATTGTTGGGTTATTTTATTTCAGAAAAACAGAAGCGTATTTTGCTGATTTGGCATAATTATAATGCTAACAAAAAATTAACAGATACTCGTATAAATCTTAAAAGCAATTTTGAAACCGATATTAGAAATACAAAATATAAGCAAGCAATTCCGTATTCAACACGAGCGGCATGCTTATTTGAGTTTGCGTGATTCACTGTCGTCTATATTTAAATCTGGGCCAGTAACCAACGAAGATTTTTATGCTTTAAGAGACATAAGTTTTGCAGTTAATCATGGCGAGAGCATTGGTATTATCGGAAAAAATGGAGCAGGCAAATCAACATTGTTGAAAATACTCTCAAGGATTACACCACCTTCAAAAGGAAAAATAATTTGCCGTGGCCGTATAGCGAGTTTATTGGAAGTGGGCACCGGTTTTCATCCTGAGTTAAGTGGTCGCGAAAATATTTTTTTGAATGGCTCTATTCTCGGAATGAAAAGAAAAGAGATTATTGGAAAGTTTGATGAGATTGTTGCCTTTAGCGGAATTGAAAAATTTCTGGATACTCCCCTCAAACATTATAGCAGTGGCATGCAACTGCGGCTGGCTTTTTCAGTAGCTGCATTCTTAGAACCCGAAATATTGGTGATTGATGAAGTGCTTGCTGTGGGTGATGCGGAGTTTCAGAAAAAATGCATTGGCAAAATGGAAGATGTAAGCAAAAGCGGTCGCACTGTTCTGTTTGTGAGTCATAACTTGGGAGCGGTAAAGCAGTTGTGTTCAAAAGCAGTTTGTTTGGAGCAGGGGCAGATAAAGGAAATGGGAGCATCGGAACAAGTAATAAATAACTACTTAAATACCAGTGGTGAAAGCAAATCAAAAATTGAGTTTAGCAACCAGAAAACAAATTTTATTACCCTTGAATCCATTGAATTAATGAATGCAGTGGAAAAAAGTTTTTCATTAAAATTCGATGATCCGTTAAAAATAAAATTGGTGTTTAGAGCCAATCAGAAATTGCAGAATATGATGGTAGGCATCGGCATGACAACCTTGGATTATACACCAGTATTTACCGTACGTATCAATCAAAATCTAAATTTGGAACAGGATGATAAGTTTGAAACCACCACTATCATTCCACATAATTTGCGGGCTGGCATTTACCTGATTTCAATTGGCATGGCAAACGGAAATCTTGTTTATTATTACAACATGAATGCTGCCCAATTGGAAATACTAAATTATGGTACAACAAAATATAATGATATTGATCATGGACTCATTATTTGTAAATCAGAATGGGAAGTAAATAAGTTAGAAGCATGAGTAAGTTAAAAGAATATTTGAATATACCTTTGCCCGTACAACCATATTTACTTCGTTATTTTAATCAACAAGATCCTATTATTATTTTTGATATTGGTGCTTGTGAAGGCGAAGATTCAATCAGGTATGCAACGCTTTTTCCGAATGCAAAAATTTATTCCTTCGAACCTTTGCCAACCAATTTTGCCAAGGCATCTGCCAACATCAAAAGTTTTGAAATTAAATCGGTTCAATTACACAACCTTGCTTTGAGTGATAATAATGGCAAAGCAGATTTTTACACCTCATCCGGCCATCCGGAAAGTTTAGAGAATAATGATGAATGGAATTATGGAAACAAATCAAGTTCGTTGTTGCAACCCGGCAAGGTTAAGGAAGTTTTTAAGTGGCTTGAGTTTAAAGAAATTACTCAGGTTGAAACAATGAGGCTCGACACTTTTTGCGAGCAACATTCTATTACTTCGATTGATTACATACACATGGATGTGCAAGGCGCTGAACTTTTGGTTTTAAAAGGGGCAGGCGACATTTTGAATAAAGTTAATTCCATTTGGCTCGAAGTGGAAAAAATTGAATTGTACAAAAACCAGCCTTTAAAGGACGAAGTAAATTCGTTTTTGGTAAGCAATGGATTTGTAGCTGTGTTCGAGAATTTAGATCACGCTGCCGGTGATATGTTTTTTGTACGAAAGGAAATGGTAACTGAACAACAGTTGTCGGTTGAACCAGGTAAAAATTCATCAGTGAATATTGACTGGCGAAAAAAATTCAAGAGTTTGTTAGGGATGAATATGAACAATGCTCAATTGTCTTATTCACAATCTGGAGAAGATGTAATCATCAATTATATTTTCCAATGTATTGGAATTTCTCAACCCAGTTATATCGATATTGGTGCACACCATCCGTTTCGTTTGAGCAACACAGCTTTGTTTTATGCAAAGGGCTCGCGAGGAATAAACATTGAGCCAGACCCGGTTTTGTTTAAGGAGTTTGTCAAGCATCGAAAGGAGGATGTAAATCTTAATATTGGAGTGGGAGGAAAGGCTGATGAATTGGATTTTTTCCGTATGTCGACTCCTACCATGAATACTTTTTCAAAAAAAGAAGCAGAAGATTTAGTGCAGCGGTTTAATTTTCGTATTGAGCAAGTGAAGAAGATTAAAGTGATGACGATTGATGAAATCATTAAGCAAAATCACAAAGGCGTTTTTCCGGATTTGTTGACACTTGATGTAGAAGGATTAGATGAGGCAATATTACATTCAATTGATTTCTCGAAGTCTATTCCGGCTGTAATTTGTGTAGAAACTATTTCGTTTGAAACAGATGGAACCGGAATAAAGAATCAACAGATCATCCAATTTTTAGAAAGCAAAGGATATATGGTTTATGCAGATACTTATATCAATACCATTTTTGTAAAACGAGATTTGTGGATAAAGAAGAAATAATGGAAACAAATGTGAATGAAGCGGCACGCATTAACTGGGTGGAGCAACAACTGAAAAAGTTAAAACCCGGCAGCATTATATTGGACGCAGGTGCAGGTGAACAGCAATACAAAAAGTTTTGTTCGCATTTACAATATGTATCACAGGATTTTGCCGCTTACAAACCGGTAGCTAATGACAGCGGTTTACAAATACAAGGTTGGGATTATGGCAAGTTAGATATTGTAAGCGACATCACAAAAATTCCGCGTGAGAGTCAATCGTTTGATGCGATTTTGTGTACTGAAGTTTTCGAACATATTCCCGATCCACTTGCAGCACTTAAAGAGTTCAGTAGGCTATTAAAAAGTGGAGGCACCTTAATTCTTACCGCTCCTTTTTGCAGCATGACTCATTTTGCGCCTTTTCATTATTATACCGGTTTTAGCAAATATTTTTATCAGCACCATTTAAAAGAAAATGGATTTGAAGTTGCAACAGTTACTTCCAATGGAAATTATTTTTCATATCTGGAGCAAGAAGTTAACCGTACACCTTTTATCGCAGCTGAGTTTAGTAAACAAAGCATTTCGTTTATAGAAATGCAGGCCATCAAGTTAGTGAGCAAACTTTTGAAAAGATTAAAGTCAGCGGATAATGGTTCGGACGAACTAATGTGTTTTGGGCTGCATGTGGTGGCGATAAAAAAATAATTTAGCTACACAAATACCCCTGTCAGGGTTTTAAACCCTG
>JANNXV010000153.1:0-5216 GCA_031409815.1 Bacteroidota bacterium | reverse complement strand
GTTGTGGTGTATTGTTTGCTTAATGCATTTACTACCCAAATTACCATTGCAAGCAGGAAACAGAAAAAAAATACAATAGCTTGTCTATTGAATTGAAATTGCCAATTCCGTTTTTGCGCAGGTTTATTCAATATGTTATTTTGAAATTATTTTTTTTCAGGTAACTTAACTGGATCATGATATTGTTTTGTTGCTTCAGCAGAAACGGCAGATTTTTCAATTTTAACGCGCACGTTATTGTCTATTTCCAACAAAAAGGTTTTGTCGTTTACATCCACAATTTTTCCATGCACTCCACCTATCGTAACTATTTTATCTCCTTTAGTTATGCTTTCCTTAAATTGTTTTTCGGTTTTAGCCTTTTTCATTTGTGGGCGAATCATAAAAAAATAAAATACGATTACGATCATCCCGATCATTAAAAGATTTGACATTGCAGGATTTCCCTGTGCTTGAAGAATTATTGATAACATATAAAATATTGATTTTAGATTTTAATTTAATTGAGATTCAACTTTATTTCAAAACTTCTGCACTAATGGTTAGCACTTTCGTATTTGGAATAGTGTTGGCAAGCAGTGTTATGGTTTTTGATACCATGCCTCCATGACCTTCACTGTTATATTTTACTTTTATTACACCTTCATCACCTGGTTTAATAGGGTCTTTTGAATACTCGGGAATGGTGCAGCCACACGAGCCAGTTGCCTGAGATATTATTAAATCCGCATTGCCAGTGTTCTTAAATTTGAAATCATAACTCATTCGTTCACCTGAATTAATAGTGCCAAAGAAATGGCTGGTTTCTTCAAATGAAAAGACCGGTAATTTTTTAACATTTTCTTGTCCTGAAGCTGTAGCTGCATTATTTACAATGTCGGGAGAAACCTGATCCTGGCCGCTGTTAGTTTTTGCCGGCTCACTTGAATTACAACTAATCATAGTTGTAACAACAAAGCCATAAATTATGCTTAGGAAATATCTCATTTGGTTTGCCATTTTAATTTTCAAATCATCAAATTTTCAAATCAAATTTATTACTTCTCTTTACTGCGTGTTGTTTCTTCCATCAGTCCGCGCCCAGTTTTCTGAATTTTGCCTTCCTTTTTTAATTCAATCACTATTTTATCAATCACACCGTTAATAAAACCTTTGCTATTAGGGGTGCTGTAATCTTTTGAAATATCGATGTATTCGTTGATGCTTACTTTAACAGGAATGGAGGCAATATTTACTATTTCACACAATGCCATTTTCATAAGAATTACATCCATCAATGCAATTCTTTCTGCGTCC
This sequence comes from Bacteroidota bacterium, assembly GCA_031409815.1. Classification (GTDB taxonomy): domain Bacteria; phylum Bacteroidota; class Bacteroidia; order AKYH767-A; family OLB10; genus JANLUX01. The sequence goes on along the minus strand of JANNXV010000153.1, from coordinate 3,920 downwards.
CAGTTTTCAGTTTTGTTACTTATCAATTCATCAAAATAGGTGTTGTCGCGAATGGTTTTATTCACAAGTTGTTTCATAAATTCAACATCATCTTCCTGGTCCTTATACAATGGTAGTAAACTAAAATGATTTCCGATATTTGAATCAAAGGTTTTAAATATCATATCATGAGCAACTGGTAGTGACTCGGCCCAATAAATATTTTTTTCTTCTAAAATATTGGCCACGAATTCTTCTTTTTGCAAAAGCAGTTTATATAAATCACGCACAAATGAAATGTCGGCAGTTGCAGAGTTATCAATAGCACTGCTATAATTTTTATAAAACTCACTTTTGCGGAGTCGAAAAAATGCTTTTTGTAAAATATCAGTTTCTGGCTGCCAGCTTAATTTGCGTTTGGTAACAAAATCTTTAAATTGATTATTGTTAATCAACCATCCAATAAAAATATTTTCTTTAAGATGACGTGTTGAGCTTTTCTTTTTCCCTGTTACGGCACTGGCAGGAATATCAGCATAATAAATTTCTTCCTGATCGCTCATCTCCAGAAAAAATGCCAATAGTTGAAGATAAAGATCAAATATTTTTTCGGTTCCTTTAAAAAGTTCTTGTTCAACCTGAAAAGCACTTTTGTTTTCGGTTTGGTACCATGCGTATAATGTCTGCATTACACGAATACGTAAATATCTTCTACTGAGCATTGAAAGGAGTTTAAAGTTGAAAGTTCAAAGTTATGTAGCTGCTAACTTTAACAATAAACTTTGACTTTGAACCCACTATTACATACTTGATTTTACTTTGCCAATATCGCTGATTCTCTTTTCAGCAATTTGAGTGGCTGCTTGCTGTGTAGGAATTTTTTCAACACTTGCTTTGCGATGAATCTCAAGTGTTACCTGATAAATATGTTCAGTTTGTGTAAGCGCACGTTGACGGTTATACCCACTCAATTCACTATAAACATTTATTAATCCACCTGCATTTATTAAAAAATCAGGTGCATAAATAATTCCTTTATCCACTAACATTGGCCCGTGAACTTTTTCATCAGCTAACTGATTATTTGCAGCACCGGCAATAACTGCACATTTAAGTTTGTTAATGTTTTCAGTATTTAATGTAGCACCTAAAGCACAGGGCGCATAAATATCTAAGTCCAAATCAAATATTTTATCTGAAGCAATTACTTGAGCACCGTATTCTTGTGATACTTTCTTTAATTGCTCTTCATTGATGTCAGAAATGTAGATAACTGCACCTTCTTTTTTCAAGTTCTTTACCAGGTTTTCTCCAACATGGCCAACGCCTTGTACAAGCACCTTTTTACCGTTTAAACTATCATTTCCCCAGGCAAAACTGGCCGATGCTTTCATTCCCATATAAACACCATATGCAGTTACAGGAGAAGGATCGCCTCCACCGCCCATGCTCTCAGGCAAACCGGTAACGTGTTTAGTTTCCATTGCAACATATTCCATGTCTTTAGTAGTGGTTCCAACATCTTCGGCAGTAATGTATTTTCCACCGAGTTTGTTTACAAAGCGACCAAATTTTCTAAAAAGTGCTTCTGATTTGTCAGTTTTACTATCCCCAATAATCACCGTTTTACCGCCACCAAGATTCAAACCTGAAATGGAAGCTTTGTAAGTCATACCACGCGAAAGTCGAAGCACATCATTTAATGCTTCAGTTTCTGATTTATACATCCACATACGAGTTCCTCCTAATGAAGGCCCTAATACTGTGCTATGTATAGCGATGATTGCTTTTAATCCAGTTTCAGGATCGTTGCAAAACACCACTTGTTCATGATGCATACTATTGGAAAGTGATTCGAATACGTTGCTGCTCAATGGAGCTGCAGTGGCTTTTGATTCTTTAACGTCAATCATCTAAGTTTCATTTGAGGCGGCAAAGGTAGGTTTTTTCCTATTGGAAATTCCAACTGTTTGTATCCTATTAAGGAACTAAAGTATAGTTAGCTAAGCCATTATAAATCAGGCAAGAAATGAATGTTTTACATTGGATTGGCTACCATTTTCTGTATCTTTTTTACATAAAGTGTGTCTTCGGCATAAACATCGCCTAAAAATGAAACGTATCTATCCGAAAGTTTAAAACAATGATCCTGCCATAATTTATAGTCTGCAACGGCATGCTTCCAGTTTTTATATACGGCATAATTATTTGTACGACTATATTTTTTTAAGTCTTTTTGGTTACCTAATACAATAGTGTCTTGATCGGGTAGATAGATGCCACAAGCTAATGTCTCGCGTTTGAAAGGATAACGCATACCAAGCATATTATTAGTTCTTTTGACCAGGAATGATTGAAGATTGCCTGATTCGATTACAATTTGAGCCAGTACTTCCTTTTGGCAAATAATATTTTGCTGTTCGAGCTCTTGTTTAAGATTACTTAAAGTTAATGGAACTTGTTCCTGCATTTGTGGAATGGAATTTTCTTTTTCCATACCAAAGTCATCCAATGAAAACACAATATAGAGTAGGAAAACAGAAACTGCAAGCGTATTCTTCCATTTATGGATACCCTTGACAGAAGGGGTTTCGCATAGATAGTTGCTACAATCTGAATTGATGCAGATGATTTGATCTCCTGTATTGTAAACTAAGCTTGTTTTGCAACATCCTGTTTTCATGATTTTTGCGTTTTGGTTCAATCATTTATTTTAGAAGTTGATTTGTATTAGCCTTTTGAATTCAGACCCTCATTGTTTCGATAATACAAAGTTGAGTCATAAAAAAGAGTAAGTAAGCTCGGATTGGGTCAAAAGGCACCTTTTTGGTGGTAAAAATGTTAACCTTATTTGACGAAAAATCTGCTCGTTTTCATTGTTGAGTTAATAATAGCCTAACTGTGCATAGATTGAAAAACAAACCGGGTTTAAAATTGTGAGGAGTGATGAAAAAAAGCAGATTTCAGATCGACCTGAAATCTGCTTTTTTTTAACCAATGAAAATCGTTTTAAAATTTACTCAATTACCACGCGCTTCAATAGTTGATTTTCTTCACTACTAATTTTTAGCAAATAAATACCTTTAGAAAGACCGGATACATCTAATTGCATTTGGCTATTCTGAAATTGGTTTGATTGAACCAATCTTCCTGATGCATCAATCAATTCAATCAACTTGGTTTTACTTTGGTCAATAGCATATGTAATGTATAATATATTATGTGCAGGATTTGGGTAAACAGTAATATTATCTGAAATCAATTCTTCGGTTCTGCAATTTACATTTACAATAATTGAGAGTGCAGCGCTTGATCCACACGAATTGGTAGCTTTTACACTAATACTTCCACCGCTTGTTCCAAATTGAACTTCAATATTCTTAGTGTTTTGACCATTAAATGTTGCACCAGATGGAACTGTCCATAAATAATTTGAAGTTCCTGTAACTGTGGTTGTATTATATAAAACATTTGATTGGTTTGAACAAACTGTAAGTGGTCCGGATAGAACGGTAGGTTTTGCCGGTTTACCGGTTATAGCACCATAACAAGCACTGGTACTTAGCACTCCACAACTGTTTGCAGATTGAACACAAATATTTCCTGAAATAAAATTATTCGGAAAAGTAAAATCTGCTGTGGGAATAGTAGTAGTAAACGGTGAAGGATTTCCATTAATTAATACACCAGTTGGGGCTGTCCATTTATATCCTACGGCTCCAGCCATATTATTGCAAGTGTAGGTTCTTACTGCGGCACAAGCACCTGTTTTTTCACCTCTAATTCCGGTAGGAGTATTGGGTGTGATTTTAATTGTTAGGCAACGCTGATTGCTATACACGCATCCTAATGCCGAAGAAGCAACACAAACCGAACCGCCCGAAAAACCACTGTTGTAAGTGATGGATACCGAGGTGTCGGCTGATGTATAAGGAGAAGGT
>JANNXV010000152.1:0-17331 GCA_031409815.1 Bacteroidota bacterium | reverse complement strand
TGCACCGGGGCCGCACGACTCAAATTATTTGTTTGATGATTTTGTGGAGATGATTGGTGAGCGTGTTACGGAACAGCAATTGGTTGCGGGGAAGTAATTATGGCGTCAGGCTGAAATTGTTTCAGCATCTTTCCAACACAGCGAACATTTTAGAGATGCTGAAACAAGTTCAGCATGACAGACACCTCAACAGCACAAATACTTATTTTTGTCTTCAATGAAATACGAACCTGTTATAGGTCTTGAAGTACATATTCAGCTGAATACGCAAAGCAAAATATTTTCTCCCGATTCAGCTTCTTTTGGTGGTTCGCCCAATACCCATATTAGTCCAATTACATTGGCTCATCCCGGAACCTTACCACTTACTAACGAACAAACGATTGAACATGCGGTTAAGTTAGGTCTGGCTTGCAGTTGTGATATTGCCCGTTACATGTATTTCGACCGCAAACATTATTTCTATCCCGATTTGCCAAAAGGATACCAGATTACCCAACAACATACTCCCGTTTGTGCAAATGGTTTTGTTAAGATCAAATTAAAAGATGGTTCGTCAAAAGCAATTCAATTGACAAGGATACATTTGGAAGAAGATGCCGGAAAAAGTATTCATGATATAGATGAACATTTTTCTATGATTGATTTAAACCGTGCGGGTGTGCCGTTGATGGAAATGGTAACCGAGCCTGTAATTCAATCGGCCGAAGAAGCAGCGGCATTTTTAACCGAGGTAAGAAAAATTGTTCGCTACTTAAATATTTGCGATGGCAATATGGAAGAGGGGAGTATGCGTTGCGATGCCAATATAAGTATTCGATTAAAGGGAAGTGACACATTAAATACACGTGCCGAAATCAAAAACATGAACTCAATCCGTTATGTGCAGAAAGCTATTGAAGGAGAAATTCAGCGACAGGTTGATTTAATGGAACGAGGCGAAACGATCATTCAAGAAACACGCAGTTATGATGCTACAAATAATGTTTCGTTTCCACTGCGTGGTAAAGAGCATGCGCACGATTACCGTTATTTTCCCGACCCTGATATTGCACCCGTTGTGATTACAGAAGAATTTATTGCGCACACAAAACTCCACATGCCCGCTTTGCATATCGAGTTGATCGAAAAATTTGTTAATGAATATGGACTATCAGAAGTTGACGCAATTATTTTAACTGAATCGCGAGAAATGGCTGAGTATTATCAGCAATTGGTATTGCATACTCACTATTATAAATCAGCAGCCAATTGGATGTTAGGTGCTGTTAAATCACATCTTAACGAAACGAAAAAGGATATTGCAGATTTCATCATTGAACCCAAAACTCTGGCAGCTTTAATTAAATTGGTAGAAGAAAATAAAGTAGGACAGTCAACTGCTGTGCAACAATTATTACCACAAATGATATTGCGTCCTAACGAGTCGCCTTTATTTTTAGCTGAGCAATTAAATATTTTGCAGCAAAGTGATGCAAGCCAATTGCAAGAGTTTGTTCAGCAGGCTTTAAAATTGTTTCCTGATAAAGTAGCCGATTACAAAAAGGGGAAAAAGAATCTGATGGGCTTGTTTATGGGCGAGGTGATGAAACTAAGTAATGGTAAAGCGGACCCTAAGGTGGTGGCTCAATTATTAAAGGAAACACTTGAGACAAAATAATTTAATCATTCGTGCTGAACTTGTTTCAGTATTTCCCCAACAGTGTTGCAAGATGCTGAAACAAGTTCAGCAAGTTGGAACACCGGTAAATTGTTAACTGATGACACGACAATTATTTTTTAGTATCGTTTTTATATTTCTGGCAAAAAGTTTATTAGCCCAATCTCCATACTTTCAGCAAGAAGTCGATTACAAAATTCAAGTTCAATTAAACGATAAAGCACACAGTTTATCTGCGAATGAAACCATTGTTTACAAAAACAATTCGCCCGATGAGTTGAAAGAACTTTGGTTTCACATTTGGCCCAATGCTTATCGCGATAGGAACACAGCACTCGCAAAGCAAAAGTTAGAAAACGGCAGCACCAAATTGTATTTTGCAACGGATGATGAAAAGGGTTTTATTGATTCATTGGATTTTGCTGTTAATGGAAAAAAAATAAAATGGGAATTTCATCCTGAATGGCAAGATGTATGCAAATTAATTTTAGATGCACCGTTAAGGCCGGGAGAAAGTATATCAATAGCTACACCTTTTTATGTAAAAATTCCATCTGCACAATTATCACGTCTGGGTCATACCGGTCAGGCTTATTTTATAACACAATGGTATCCCAAACCTGCAGTGTATGATAACAAGGGATGGCACGCTATGCCATTTCTTGATATAGGCGAATTTTATTCTGAGTTTGGTTCTTTTGAGGTGTCTATTTCATTACCAAAAAATTATGTGGTAGGTGCAACCGGTGATCTGTTGAACAACGACAGTGAATTGCAATGGTTAAATCAAAAGGCGGAAGAAACAAAGAGTAAAACTGTGTTCGATACCAATCTAGCGTTTCCTAAATCAGATACTGAATTTAAAACGATTACTTTTCGGCAGTCGAATGTACATGATTTTGCCTGGTTTGCCGATAAGCGATTCCATGTATTAAAAGGTGAAGTAATAACACCACATAATCATAATGTGGTTACTACCTGGACCATGTTCACTAACAACGAACCAAAGTTGTGGATGAAGAGTATTGAATACATGAATGACGCCATTTATTTTTATTCCTTATGGAATAGCGACTATCCATACAAGCAATGCACAGCCATTGATGGTACCATTGCTGCCGGTGGCGGAATGGAATATCCAAATGTTACAGTTATCAGTGAGTGTGGTGATGACTTTACCCTGGAAGATGTGATTGTGCATGAAGTAGGACATAATTGGTTCTATGGAATGTTAGGAAGCAATGAGCGAGAACATGCCTGGATGGACGAAGGCATGAATTCATTTAATGAACAGCGTTATGTAATGACAAAGTATCCACCAGATAAATTTGGCAACAAAAACGATTTGCAGTCATTTGGTAAAGTTGGCAAACTGCTGGGTGTTGATAAAATGAATTTTAAACAAAGTTTTGATTTTGAATATAAATTTGAAGCAAGTGTTAATGCCGATCAGCCGATAGACATTCATTCCGGAAAATTTGAAAGCTTGAATTATGGCGCAATAGTTTATAGAAAATCGGCTTTGATTCTCGACTATCTAAAAAGTTATTTAGGCGATACCATTTTTGATCGTTGTATGCAAAACTATTTTGATCAATGGCATTTCAAGCACCCCTATCCCGAAGATTTTAAAAAAGTTGTTGAAGAAACTTCAGGCAAAAAATTGGACTGGTTTTTTGATGACTTACTAAATACTAACAAAAAAGTTGACTACGCAATTTCAAATGGTAAAAAGTCGGATAACGAATACGTGTTAACAATAGCTAACCGAAGTGGTTTAAAAAGCCCTGTTTGTTTAACTGCCATGAGTGGCGATTCGGTTTTAACAACAAAGTGGATAGATGGTTTCGAGCAAACAAAACAAGTTAACATGCCTTGTAATGGTTGTGATCATTTCCAGATTGATGCAAAAAATATAATGCTCGACATTAAACCCCAAAATAATTATTTCAAAGCAAACGGTGTTTTCAGAAAATGGGATCCCATAAATTTGAATTTACTCGGTCATTTTGATTATCCTCATCGTGCACGAATAAATTTTTTGCCTGCAATTGCATGGAACGAATACAATAATTGGATGGCTGGTTTTGCGATTTACAATAAGTTTATTCCCGAAAAAAAGTTTGAGTATGTTTTTGTGCCCATGTTTGGTTTTGGTGATAAGGAAATTGCCGGAGTTGGGAATGTAAGTTATTCAATATTTCCGCTGCAAGGTTGGTTTGATAGAGTTTCGTTGGCTGTTGGAGCAAAGCGCTTTGCGTTTTACAATGCTGATTTCAAAGATGCTGATTTGATGCAGGTTCAATCTCCATTGCATTATTTACGTTTTCAGCCAGAGCTGCAGTTTAATTTTAGAAAGTCAAGTCCGCGTTCAAGCATTCGAAATCAGGTTTTGTTTTCTGCTGTTTATTTAAATGAACAAGATATTGATTATTCAAATGCTATTGTTGTTAATGATTCTACAACACTTAAATATGGTGTTAAAAATTCAATAAATCGTACTACCTATCGTGCCATTTATAATTTTAATAATAAGCGTGTTTTAGATCCGTATGGTATTTCAGTAATCGGAGAAGGTAATATGGATTATCTGAAAATTTCATTCAATGCGAATTATTTAATTTGTTACCCTAAATCAAAAAGAGGAGTTCATTTGAATTTATTTGCGGGTGGTTTTGGTTTTGATAACACTGAATCTACGTATCCGTTTTACCTTAGTAGTTGGGGCGGGTTACAGGATTTTTGGTATGATGATTTTTACTTTGGAAGAAGTGAGACTGAAGGCATATTGTCACAACAAATGACACAGCATGATGGCGGATTTAAAGTTAATGTGCCCTATGCAAAATCGAACAAATGGATAGCAACATTTGGTATTTCGGCTGATATACCTAATTTACCCATTAGTGTATTTGCTGATATTGGAACTTTTAATGATGCAAAATTGATAACATCAATTTATGATGTTGAAAATAGTTTGCTTTATGATGGAGGTATTTGTGTTGATTTTACAGCATTAAAAATTTATGTTCCATTTTTCAAATCAAGAGACATTAAAGAATATCAAAGTGGCAATCATGGTATCGAACAAATAACGCTTGGAAAGCAAATACGGTTTGAATTCAACCTAAACCAATTAAATCCTTTTAATTTGCGCAAGCAATTCTACAATTAATGGAACTACCTACGGTCGAAAAAATTTATTTTATTTCCGATTTTCATCTCGGTGTTCCGGATACCGGAAGTAGTTTGGAGCGGGAGAAGAAAATTGTCAGATGGTTGGATGAAATAAAAGTAGATGCTGCTGAAATATTTTTGATGGGTGATGTGTTCGATTATTGGTTCGAATATAAAAACACGGTTCCAAAAGGTTATGTTCGTTTACTTGGTAAACTGGCTGAGATAACTGACAGCGGTATCAAGGTTCATTACTTCACCGGTAATCACGACATGTGGGTATTTGATTATTTGCCAAAGGAAATTGGAGTTACTATTTATCGCGAGCCTATACAGCGCGATTTCAATGGAAAGAAATTTTATCTCGGTCATGGTGATGGATTAGGTCCGGGTGATCACGGTTATAAATTCATTAAAGGAGTTTTTTCTAATAAAATGTCACAATGGTTGTTTGCCCGAATTCATCCTAATTTCGGCATTGGTATGATGAAATATTTTTCAAAGAAAAGTAGAATATCAACTGGTGATAGTGATGATAAATACTTGGGAGAAGAAAAAGAGTGGCTGGTGATTTTTTGCAAACAAGTTTTACAAAAGGAGCATTTCGATTATTTTATTTTTGGCCATAGACATTTGCCATTGGATATTAAATTAAATAGCAATAGTAGATATATCAACCTTGGCGAATGGATTAATCACCAAATGTATGCCGTGTTTGATGGGGTAAGGTTGGAGTTAAGAAAATTTAACAATTAAACTTCTAGTTGAACAATATTGTATCTCGCCAGGAAAAATAGCAAATACCTAACTTAACAAATTATTGTTTTTGGATCTCGTTTAGTAGTATGTGTGCTAACTTTTTTTGTCCGTCAGCATTAATATGAATCTCATCACGAAAATCAGATAATTGAAATCCTTTTTCAAGATCTTGAATTATTTTGATGTTGTTAGTTTTTGCAAAACTGATTATTTCCTGTCCATGCTTGTTGTACTTTCCTTTTATTATTTCGTTTTGATCTGCATGAAGATAAATAGTGAAAGGAATATTATTTTTAATAGTGTAATCTAGAAAGGATTTAAACCCGGTATTAAAGGGAGTATTTTTCTTTTTCTTGTTAATTCCTAATACTTCAGGATTTGATGTATCCTTTTTAAATAATGATTCAATACCAGGAATCAGATATCTTTCAACTAATTCAATAATTGCAATTGAGTATTGCTTATCAGGAAAACTTGGGTTAACGCCTACAATGTTATCAAAGGACATATTGTCAAATGCATCGTGTGAACTCACAAATAGGAATATTTGATTGCAGTTAAAATCTCCATATTTTTTCAAATACGCAAAGCAATTGTCAGGTCCCCAACTGCCTGCAGAAATATTAAGAAACTGAACTTCCTGATTTTCTAGTTTACTTAAAGTATCACTTAAAATGGTTGTGGCAAGGTCTTTTTGGTCTGTCTGAACACCACCATTAATTACAGAATCGCCAAATCCTAATATTTTTTTTGATGTTTTTGATAATGGCTCACTACGCATTGAAAAGGAATTATATTCAATGTGATTTCTTAATCTAAATCTGTTTTGATTGGGAGATGCAATGTATTCAAAATCGGCATCTCTTTTAATTAAAACAGTGTCACAAAATCCTAGATATTCGCGCAAAAACACCTCCAATCCTAAAAGGAAAACCAATAATAGAAGTAATACTTTGAACTTTTTTTTCATTGAATACTATTTAACAAATATGCAAATAAACAATGTGTAATTGTGGGAATTGCTGGCGCGTTATAGGCATATTTTCATGTTACTAAACGAATATTGACTAAGAATGGTTTTAATAACGATTTCGTTTATGTTTTTATTTAAAGGGATATGAATAATTGTCAATTGAATTTAAAGAGTCGCTTAATCATTTTTATTCAATTAAATAGAAGTATTTAATTATACTTCATAAAACAAAAAAGGTTATGTTTTTTATAACTTTAATCGATTGCAAATTCTTGCACAACTTTGCGCTGTTTCTTCTACCAATTTTTTATGGAATAACGGGTTGTCAATTAATTAAAAATAACCAACCTGCTTAAATTTGTTGGCAAGAAAGTGAATTCTCGGAGATTACTATTAATTTCAATTTAGTTGCTAGTTTTGAACTCTGAATTACTATATTTGTACTTTCAATTTAAGTTTCGAATACAATTTTATAATTTATAATTTTTAACCTTACTTACCTTAATTCTTTTTATGAAAGACCTTTTAAAACAACCAATTCTTGCAATCTGCAATATTGCTGGGCATAACTGGCGCTATCAAGATTATTCCAACTGGATGAAAGAAAATGGGGAGCCATATGATTTCTCAGCGTCCAGAACTTGTTTTCGCTGTAAGCAACGTGCTTATTTTTATAAGGAATGGGTAGAGTCCAATGAAAAGTTAACCCAATATGATGTGAAATCTAAATCTGAATATTTGAAAAATTTACCGTTCATGAGGCATTTTGAATAGCCATTTTTTGATTTTTTTTGGTTGAAGTCAGCAATTTCATTTTTTTTGATTTAACATTTTCATCCAATTGGCTTAACTTTTCAATAGCATAACCTTTTCAATTTTGTTGCGTAAAAAATTGTTATGTCAACAAAAGCTGTTAAACTTTTATCTAATAAATTATCTTCAATAGAATCATGTCCGAAATGTGGAAATGAAATGGATGGTCTTTTGAAAGACAAGCGCGATAGTTTCATTCGTTTCTTAAGCTTTAAGCTATTCATGGTAAAACGATATCTGTGTTATGGATGTCTTTGGGAACTCCGCAAATTTTCAGCTAAATAATATATAATCAAATGAACACAACTGCCCACGCAATTCTTGTTAAAGAATGGAAATCAAATGCTGAATCAATAAATGTAGCCCGATTTGATATTCAAGGTCATCGAGGCGCAAGAGGCTTAATGCCTGAAAACACTATTCATGCTTGTATTGAGGCCATCCGAAATGGTGCGCATTCATTACACCTTGATGTGGTTGTTAGTGCCGATCATGAATTGGTAGTGGCTCAAGATGCAGTTTTGAGTACAGCTATTCATTCACATAATAATGGTGTTCCACTTTCATTGAGTGAAGCGGCACAGTTTAATATTTACGGAATGAAATATGAGCAGGTTCGAGAATTTGATTGTGGAAGCAGAAGGCAATTAAGATTTCCTGAACAAAAATTAATGAATGTGAACATTCCATTGCTTCGTCAACTAATTGATCGTGTCGAGAAATTTGTTTTGTGGAATCGTCAACACCCAATAAAGTATAATGTTGAGATTAAAAGTTTTTTAGGTGGTGACGATGTGTTTCATCCGAAACCTGAAGTGTTTGCTTTGATGGTTTATGATTTATTAAAACAAAGGAACGTTTTGCGTAGGTCAATTATTCAATCTGCAGATGCTAGAGTACTAAAAGTGTTTCGCAAAATTGATGCAGATATTCGGCTTTCATTTGCAACAGAAGAGTTATCATGGAAGTTAGAAAACGATGTTTTGCAATTTGTTAAACCGGACTATTTTGCTCCTGATTTCAGGGTTGTGAATAGAAGTACAATTGAAAATTTGCATTCACAAGGAATTAAAATATTGCCAAAGGTGGTGAACGAAATTTTGGATATAAATGAAATGAAACAATTAGGGGCAGATGGAGTAATTACTGATTATCCGGATCGGGCAGCAAAGGTGTTGAATTAAGCTATGGAACTCTTCAAGGTAAAAGAAAAGTTAATTTAATTTTTCCCTTTTATGATAAATTTAAATCACCTAAATTTTTTCTCATCCAATTAATTGTTAAAAAACTAATATTTCGAATTTATCTGACCAAAAGAAAATTCAGCATCCAAAGCTGCTTTTTGATTTTTATTAATAAGGTCATTTAATTTTACCTGTGCATTGATGTAACTCATTTCACGGCTGTTGATCATAAAAAGAGAGCTTTCGCCTGATTCAAACAGTCTTTTTTCTGATTGCCACAGCCTTTGATAATTGTTTACGTTTTTGGTGTAAATGTCAATTTGTGTTTTGTAATTATTGTATTCATTTATGGTGGTCTTGGTTTTATTGATCAACTCATTGCGTTTATTGATAGTTTCAAAATTATTGTCCATAATTTTTATGCGTGTCATTTGCAAATCGCCCCTTTCCTTTCTTAGAAAAACAGGAAATCCAACAGTAACTCCCCATTTATAATTATCAAAATAATTACTGTTTTTATTTTCTGAATTAAATAATGGATTGTAGTTAAGATTTACAAGTGGTTTTAATTTGTCTTGTTTGAATTTTTCCTCAATGCTTAGTTGTTGTAGTTTAAATTCGTAAACTCTTAGTTCAGGATGAATATTGATCAGGCTATCAATTTCATTAACGTTAACATCGAGCAAATTTTCATTGCTCGTATTGTTGGATTCAGGAATGGTGTTTTCTGTCAATTCAATTGGAACATCATTTTCAAGCCATAAAAAATTTGACATAAGCAATGACTTTGTCCTGTAATCCATCCTAGCCTGCTGCTGACTGATAATACGCTCCTGCAATTGAATGTTTGCTTCAACCGTATCAATAGCAGGTCGATCGCCAAGTGCAGACGTTTTAACCATTGCTTTAAAACGTTCTTCACTAATACTTACAGCATTGCTATAAACCTGCAAATTGTTGTAGGCCAGCGTCCAGTCCCAGTAAACCTTTCCGGCATCGTAAAGCAACTTGTTTAAAATATTAATTTTCTCTATTTGCGATAAGTCTTGAAAAACTTTGGCTTGTTTTAATGTTGCCCTCCTTTCATCAATTATCAAACCTTGTAAAACAGGTAAAGAAATTTGAGCGTAAATCAATCCATCGTCAGGCAAATTGTTTTCAGGATTCAGATATGACCCATCATTATTTTCAAAACCACCTTTTAATTCTACTCCAAACCAGGTGGGTATTTTAAAGCCGCCATTACCAAGCGCATAATAATTTTCTGACTCGTAAAATTTATTGTTGAAATCATAAAATAATTTGGGATCAAAAGCTCCGCGTGCCGCAAGTTCATTTGCCGCAGCTGATTTCAAAATAAGTTCAGCTTGTTTGGCAACAGGATGGTTTTTTTTTACCATCGACATAAAATTATTCAAACTAAGTTTAGAAATACTGTCAGCCTGTGCCAATGCCATAAAAGGCATTAGTAACAATGAAAATGATAAAAGGAATTTATTTTTTTGTTTCATCTTTTTTTGTTGAAACATTTTTATTGGCACTTGTTTTATAATAATCAGGAGGGAAACCATTAATCTGACGCCATAACTCATACCATACCGAAACATTTTTTAACAAGGTAATTGTACTTGCCCCTGCTCCTAACCTTATTTCTTCTGGCCATTTAGGATAATTTTTATCATGGGCTACCAGCACTCTGTATTTTCCGTTGTCACTGATAAAGTTGTCAATAGCCACAATTTCTCCTCCATAGGTACCAAAAGAAATACCGGGCCACCCCGAAAAAACAACGGCCGGCCATCCATCAAAAAGAATTTGTACATGTTGTTTTTTTTCTAAAAGCGGTATGTCCATTGGGTTAACATACATCTCAACAGCCAGTTGGTAATTGGATGGCATAATGCTGATGATCTCAGCGCCTTCTTTCAATGTTTCTCCAATACCGGCTTGAATAGCTTTGGTAATATAACCATCCTGCGGAGCTAATATATAATACATACCTGATCGTATGCTATAATTCATTAATTGATTTTGGAGTTTAGATACTGTTGCTTCTGCATCATACATAGTTGAAAGTGTTGCAAATTTTTCAGATTCTGATTTTGCAATTTTGTCTTTGTAATCTGCATTAATACTCAGTAATTCTATTTTTGCATTGATCACTTCATTTTTGCTCGTTATGAATTTGTTTTCCTGGGCAATTACTTTTGCCTGCGTTTCCTGAAGTTTTAATTTTCTGGTTTCTAAATCAGTTAATGATTTCAATCCTTCCTTATACAATTCCTCCATACGAATCAACTGCTCTTTTGCGATTTTGTTATTCAACTGAGCCGCGGTTAATTCAACACTATCACTTTGTACTTTCAGATTGGCTTGTATTAATTTATTCTCAGCCTGTTCAAATTTTAATTTTCTTGCAATAATCATCGCGTCAATCTGATTGTCATTGGCTTTCACTTTTTCCATGTAGGATTTTACACCAAATTCTTTTGACTTTAACTGTTGCTCTGTATTTTCAACTAAATCAGGATCGAGATATTCTTCTTTTGTTTCGCTGATGAATAAAATAGTATCGCCTTGTTTTACGAACTGCCCTTCTTGCACATACCATTTTTCGATTCGGCCGGCTATGATGGAATGAATAGTTTGCGGACGTTGGTCAGGCCGCAATGCAGTTACAAATGCTGACGATCTGATGTTTTGAGTCCAGGGTAAAAAAAGAATAATAATTGCAATAACACCCAAAAAATAAAACGTCTGAATCAGTTTTCTGCTGATGGAACGTGAAGCCAAAATTTTGAATGAATTATAGCTATTTAATCGGTCGCTGTCTTTAATAATATGATTCGAAATGTTTAACATTATATTTATAATTGTTAGGCTTTAATAATTGGATATTTCTCCTTCTATCATGTTAATTACTGCATCGCACTTTTGCTTTAAATAATTATCGTTAGATATACTTATTAGTGTCCATCCATTTTGCTTTGATGTCAAAAAATCAATAATTTTCTTTTTGTCAATTTCTTCTAAAAAATCAATATGGTTTTCAAGCAATAATAATTTGGGCTTGTTAACAATACTTCTTGCAATGATTATTCGTTGAATAATACTTTTAGATAGTGTCTGACCTGAACTTTCGATTGGGGTATCTAAACCTTTAGGTAATGATTTTACATAATCTGAAAGCAATGCCTTTTCAATTGCCCATTGAACATCTTCAATAGTAATAAAATCTCTTCCCAAAGCGATATTTTCTATAAAGGTTCCTTCAAAAATGGTTTCTTCGGATAACCCATTGCCAAGCACTTTATATAAATCGTTGATTGCGTAGTTTCCAACCGGCAAATTGTTCATGCAAATATTTCCTGTTTGAGGCTGATACAATCCACTGATTAGATGTATTAAAGTTGACTTTCCAGAACCATTTTTTCCACTAATGCAATAACTACCGTTAGATTCAAAATTATAGCTGATGTTTTTTAAAACTGTTTTTGATCTTCCCGGGTAAGTAAAGCTTAAGTTTTTTATTTCAACATTGATTGGATCAACAATCAGATTTTTTACAGATGATTTACTTGTGTTATCGTCTAATTCAAGATCAGTTACCTGTCCAAGTTTTTCAACGGATGTAAGTATGTCAAATACAACGCTTAGGTTAATAATTATTTTTTCAGAAGAATCTATAACCAGAAGAATTATAATTTCAGCAGCAACAAACTGTCCAATGTTCATTTGTTGATCAAGCACAAGCAACCCTCCAACAACTAACAAACCCAGCACAACAAATACTTTAAAAAGTACCAGTAATATGTATTGAATCTTTAATATCTTATAATGACTTTCTCGCGAATCCAAATATCCTGTCACTCTTTCATCAGTTTTCAGTTCAGCTAAATTGGTGTTGCCAGCTAATTTAAACGAGTCTTTCGCACGAGCTAACTCTTCTAACCATGAAACAACACTATATTTATATTTCGATTCTTCCAAACTAGTTCGCAATCCTCTATTAACAGTAAACTTAATAATCAGAAATACTATAATTACTAAAAACATACTGAAAATAATAAAAAATGGATGGTATATTGAAAGCAATAATAATCCAAATACTATTTGCAACACAGCAGTCGAAAAATCAATAATTAATTTTGGCAAACTTTTTTGAATCGTAAGTACTTCAAAAAAGCGATTCATCAATTCGGGTGCATAATGCTTATAAATTTCTTCAAATTTTATTTTTGGAATTCGATAGGTGAAATCAAATGCTGCCCGGGCAAATATTTTTTGCTGAATGATTTCTGTTATACGCATTTGCATTAATTGCAGATAACCACCCATAGCTGTTCCAAATGCAACTATTGCAACAAGTATCATCCATGAAGCTGAAACAGTTCCTCCTTGTATTAGGTTTATGATAAATTGAATTCCTATGGGCAGTGATAATGCAATTACCCCTTTAAAAAAGGCGTAAGTATATACCTGATAAATTTCTTTATTGTCAGGTTTTAATAATAACAAAAAACGTTGATAAGGAGTATTCATTGCTTGTCTTAAAGTTTTTAAAATTTAATGTGAGAACTTAAAGAGTCTTAGATTTGGATTTAACTATTTTATTTTTCATTTTTTACTTTTTTCAGTTTTTCTTTATGGTTTTTAAAACTAGATCGTTTAAAAATAGTATAACTTCTGTATCTTCTTTCTTTTTTTCAAAATCTGTTAAGGATGGCAGATTGTACATAAAGAAATTTTGAATGTGTGCCATTTCAATAATAGTTGTAGCTAAAGATTTTGGATATTTATATTTTGGATTACATTCTAAAATAATACTACCAATTGCTGCGCAAAGATCTTTGTAGGGTTTAAAAAAATTCAATTTATTGTCTTCTCCAACTTGTTTGGTCAGATACGTTTTTGAACCTTCGCTGATAACAATCTGATGAAGAAAAGATTCGTTCCAGTATTTTGTTTCTTCATCATCTTCAACTGCAGTTGATAAAATTACTATGGTTTTTTTTATTCTAACAAAGGGATCCTTAACATTATTAGTTTGATAAGCAATTTGATATTCAAGCCAGCTCCAATACCAAGTCATAAAATAAACTAACATAGTATGTTTGTTTGCAAAATAACGATACACTCCTGCTTCTGTAGTGCCAATTTCATCCGCAAGTTTTTTAAAGGTAAACGACTCAAAACCGTTTTTATAAATTAACTCAATGCTAAACTTAATGATTTTCTTACCCAATTCGGTGCTTTCCGGATCGCGTAGAAAAAGCGCCTCATTCATTTTTATTTGAAGCAAAAGTTTCATTTGTTTAAATTGAATCTAAAATTTTGGCAAAAATAGGAAAAATACTAATACAATCAAAAATAATAGTAATGCTATTTAATTAGATATTGATTCTATCGCAATTATAATTGCTAAATATTTCAATTTATAATTGCATTAAATACAATTTTAATGAAAGTATAAGGCAATGTTTAAATAGGTTTTTACGGTTTAGAATTCTTCATTCCAGTTAAACTTAGCTCGAACTATATTTGATTTTTCTTTCTTAATATAGTTTAGAAGCGATAGTGAAACAGGTGAGTGTTTCTTTCCTTTTAACCAAATTAAGCTCCATGTTGTTTTTATTGGCAAACCCTTTATCGTAATAATCTGCAATTCGTTATTGCGTAATTCATTAATAATACCAATTAGCGGCATTATTGAGTATCCCAATCCTGCAATTAAAGCTTGTTTTACAGCTTCGTTGGAAGTGAGCTCCATCTTTTTAATCACAGAGATATTATTGTTTTCAATAAAGCTCTCCATGGTTTGTCTGGTGCCCGACCCCTTTTCTCTGAATATCAAAGGGAGTTCATGAAACAAATCTTTTGTATTAACTCCTTTCTTGAATTTTGTTTCAGTATTGCCAACCAAATAAAGTTTATTTTGGAGTAAATCAAGTTTTTCTATGTTAAGGGTCGTAGGCAAAATAGAAACCAGAGCAAAATCTACTTGGTTGTTTTCTAAGCTTTCCAAAACTTTATTCTTATTTGTAACATCCATTAGTAACTCAATTCCTGAATGTGCTTTCATAAAATCAGATAAAAAGAATGGCATCACGTATTTTGCTGTTGAAACTATAGAGATTTTTAATCGCCCGGTCAGTTGCCCTTTAAATGCTAAGGTTTTAAAATTAATGGCATTAACTTGATTTATTATATTTTCAGCAGCTTGTGCAATCTCATTGCCAAATTCAGTTATATAAATTTTTCTTCCTACTACTTCTGTTAGTGGAATATCAAATTGATTTTGAAAATTTTTAAGTTGAATGGAGACAGCAGGTTGGGTTAAATGCAGTTTTTCTGAAGCTTTAGTTACGCTTTGTGTTTTGACAATTTCAAGAAATATCTGCAATTGATTCAAGGTGTAATTCATAAATAAAATTAATGTAAAGTATTACAAAGATATATAAAAACTTATGATAAGTAATATGCAATTTTGCACCATCAAATTATAAATAAAACGATATGACAAAGATAACTGTAGCAAAAGGAGATGGTATTGGCCCAGAAATAATGGATGCCACGTTAGAAATAATTTTAGCAGCTGGTGCTAAAATTGAAATTGAAGAAATTGAAGTTGGTGAAAAAGTATACCTTGCAGGTAACACATCGGGTATTGCATCTGAATCGTGGGATATTATCAGAAGAAATAAAATTTTCCTAAAAGCTCCGATCACTACACCACAAGGAGGTGGCTACAAGAGCTTAAATGTAACTACTCGTAAATTTCTTGGTTTATACTCTAATGTAAGACCTTGTATGAGTTTGCATCCCTTTGTAAGCACTAAACATCCTGTGATGGATCTTATCATTGTTAGAGAAAACGAAGAAGATTTATATGCTGGCATTGAGCATCAACAAACTGACGAAGTGGTTCAATGTTTGAAATTAATCAGCAGGCCTGGTTGCGAAAAAATTGTACGATACGCATTTGAATATGCAAAGCAGCAAAATCGTAAAAAGGTAACTTGCTTTACCAAAGACAATATCATGAAACAAAGTGATGGTTTGTTTCATCAGGTGTTTGATGAAATTGCAAAGGAGTATCCTGAAATTGAAAACGAGCATTGGATTATTGATATTGGAGCAGCTAAAATGGCGGATACTCCTGAACTATTTGATGTGCTGGTGATGCCAAATTTGTATGGTGATGTTTTAAGCGATGTAGCCGCGCAAATTGCAGGGTCGGTAGGTTTAGCGGGATCTGCAAATATTGGAGAAGAGTGCGCTATGTTTGAAGCAATACATGGCTCAGCGCCAAGGAGAGCTGGGCAAAATTTGGCCAACCCTTCTGGACTATTACAAGGTGCTGTAATGATGCTTAATCACATCGGACAAACAGAAGTGGCCGAAAAAGTTCAAAATGCCTGGTTAAAGACCATTGAAGATGGAATTCATACTTACGATATTTTCAAAGATGGAATTAGTAAAGATAAAGTAGGAACTAAAGAATTTGCGAAGGCCGTTATTTCCAATCTTGGTAAAAAACCATCCATACTAAAGCCAGTATTGTATGCTAATAATTCAGCATTAAACTTACCAAAGTATAAACGCAAACTTGCCGCAAAGAAAGATTTAGTAGGAGTTGACATTTTTGTTCATTGGGCAGGAACTAACCCGAATGAACTGGCAGATAAAATTAAAACCATTGAAAATAATAGTATTAAACTTTCAATGATCACCAACAGAGGTATCAAAGTATGGCCGGATGGATTTAAGGAAACATTTTGCACCGATCACTGGCGCTGTCGTTTCAAACCTAATGAAGGAACCGAAATAAATAAGAACAGCATTATTGAGCTCTTAGTAAAAGCTATCAATGAAAATATAGATACGATAAAAACTGAGAATCTTTATTCCTTTGATGGCAAAGCCGGTTATTCATTAGGACAAGGGCAATAATTTAAAAAGTGTTTGAAATTATTTATCCAATCTAATGGATATTGAAAAAAATGAAGTTGTACCCAAAAAAATCAAATAGAATAAAATAATCTTTAATGAAATACATACAAAAGCATAAACTGATTGAAGGGCGTTTTTCACCTAAGGATGCCAAAGAAATTCTAATGAATATTTTTTCAAGTAAAATACAATTTCATAAAATGAAAAACTTCAGTTCGCAAGAACGGATAGGAAAAAGCGATGAAACTGCATTAACACGAATACCGGAATTAGAAATAAGCAAAGAAGAAATAACGAAACTTATTGAGGAGGCAGAGTTAAAGAACATGATAATTTCAATTTCAGCAGAAGTAAATCTAAATTTATCAGATAAATAGAATTTAATGTTTGAAGGGCGAAAGTTGGTAATTGCTACCAAACATGAAAAGGAAAGGGTGATAGCACCTGTTTTAGAAAAGTATTTAGGTGTAGAATGTTTTATTCCTACCGATTTTGATAGCGATAAACTTGGGACTTTTTCAGGTGAGATTGAAAGAAAGGACGACCCGATAACAACTGCAAGAAATAAATGCATGTTGGCTATGCATTTGACCAATTGCGATATGGCCATTGCAAGTGAGGGCTCGTTTGGACCACACCCTTCTATTTTTTTTGTTCAGGCAGATGATGAGTTTTTGATGTTTATCGACAGAAAAAACAATTTGGAAATAATCGAAAGAGAGCTAAGTACAGAAACAAATTTTAATGCCAGAGAAGTTAAAACGGAAAGGGATCTCATTGAATTTGCTAAAGTGGCAAAATTTCCAAGCCAT
>JANNXV010000151.1:0-39465 GCA_031409815.1 Bacteroidota bacterium | reverse complement strand
TCGTTTGTGAGGACACAAACGAGGGCGGAATAAAAGGTGTAAGGTGTAAAAACTTTTCGGTTACCAGCTTCCACCGGCACCGCCACCACCAAAGCTGCCACCACCAAAACCTCCGAAGCCTCCACCTCCAAAACCTCCACCACCTGAGTTGAAATTTCTCCAACTGCCGGAATGACGTCCGGCTGCTGAGTTTAATAAGGTCCAGGCGGCCCAAAATGGTATGTTGTTTAGCGCAGAATATCGTCTGGTTGACCGAATGCGTGAAGCAAAAACAAATACGAATAAAATTGCCATGAGCACCATGGCACCAAATGGAAATCCTTTATTTTTTTTGCGGGTAGGTGCAGTTGGCTGATAATCGCCCCTGGCAAGATTGATGATTTGGGTGGTGCCCTCATCAATACCCTGATAGTATTGTTTTTGCTTAAAATAGGGTGTAATGTTGTTATCTACAATTTGTTTGCAATACGCATCGGGTATTGCACCTTCTAGTCCATAGCCAGGTGCAATAAACATTTTGCGCTCATTCATCGAAATCAAAAGAAGCACTCCGTTGTTTTTTCCTTTTTGGCCAACGCCCCATTGTTCGCCTAGTTTAAAAGCATAATCGCTAATGGGGTAACCATCTAAAGTGGAAAGCATCACTACTGCAATTTGCACGGTTGAACTATCGTTAAAGGCAACTAATTTATTTTCAAGTTGGCTAAGCTCGGTTTCTGAAAGTGTACCAGTAAAGTCGATAACTAAACGCGGAGGGTTGGGCCGTTCAGGAAATTCTTGTGCAAACAAATTCAGCGTTGTGCACAACAACAATAAAACGCCAACTAGTGTAAGGAAGTTTTTGGTGCCGGCACTAACAATGGATGCGAATAGTTTTTTTATCATTTTCCAAAAACTATATCGTCAGATAATTCGTTGCTATCATTTGCTGCACGCGGAAAATGTTGTTGTAATGCTTTGCCTGCTTCCACAATACCTTGTGTTAATCCTTCGGTAAAGCGCGCTTGTTTAAAATGTTCCAGCATGCGTTCTTTAATATCGTTCCAGAAGCTATCTCCCACCTTTGCATGTATGCCAATATCGCCAATAATGGCAAATTTATGATCGTGCAAAGCCAGATAAATTAATACACCATTTCTTGCTTCGGTTTTATGCATCAACATTTCGGCAAAAACAAAGGCAGCACGATCGAGCACATCCGACTTGCATTTGTCTTCGATGTAAACGCGTAGTTCGCCTGAAGTAAGTTTTTCGGCTTCGCCAACAGCATTGCGAATGAGTTCGCGCTCAACGGATGTGAAATAATCTGTCGCTTTCATTACATGGAATAGCTGTTATTAGCAGTTTGTCGATACCAACTAGAACTGCACCTTAGGCGCGTTGTCGGCTCCTTTGTCGGCTGTGAAATAAGGCTTAGCCTGAAAACCAAACATGCCTGCCAGCAAACTCTGCGGAAACCTTCTAACGTAAGTGTTGTAGTCTTTAGCTGTTTCGTTAAATTTTTGACGTTCAACCGTAATTCTGTTTTCGGTGCCTTCTAATTGCGCTTGCAAATCAAGAAAGTTTTGATTGGCTTTTAATTGAGGATATTGCTCAGCTACTACCATTAATCGGCCAAGGGCAGCACTTAATTGTCCTTGCGATGCCTGAAATTTATCTAACGCTTCGGGTGTTAAATTTTTTGGATCTACTTTTATTTGTGTGGCACTTGCACGTGCTTCGATTACCTTGGTTAAAGTGGTTTGTTCAAAATCGGCTGCTCCTTTAACGGTAGCCACTAAATTTGGAATAAGGTCTAACCTGCGCTGATACACATTTTCCACCTGGCTCCAGGCAGAACTTACGGATTCATCTTTTGTAACCATATTGTTATACGAACCGGCAAAAAAGCGGTAGATAAGAAATAGTATTACAATAACTATTGCAATTGTTATCCAGGATTTTTTCATGATTATATTTTGTTTTTTAAGAGAGAGCAAATGTATTTAATTTGAAGATGTGAGAATTCGAGAATTTGAAAATGAAATTCCCGATCCCTAATTACCTCAATTACCCATTTACTTAGTTACCTTATAGTAGACGAAAAGCAAGGTAATTTATTTTAAAACCCTGATCAGAAAATATTTTTTCGTAGGTGGTTTTGATGCTGAGATCGAAACTCACCTCAGGATGTGCATACAAATCAGTTGTTTGATGTAGGTATTCGCCTTTGACAGCTTTTAGCATTTCCATCGTGTATTCAAACAAGAACAGACTATCGGTTTTTAGGTGTAATGTTCCGCCCTTTTTTAAAAGTTGTTGATAGATGTTTAAAAATTTCTGATTGGTCATTCGCCTGGCCTCACGATTGTCGGTAGGCTGTGGATCGGGAAAAGTGAGCCATATTTCATCTATTTCATGTGCAGCAAAAAAATGTGGAATTAATTCAACATTGGTTCGAAGAAAAGCCACATGCAGCATATTATCGTCATTTGCCGTTTTTGCTCCACGCCACAAACGGGCTCCTTTTATGTCGACCCCTACATAATTTTTTTCGGGATAGTGTTGCGCTAAACCAATGGTGTATTCGCCACGGCCGCAACCTAATTCTACAATCAAGGGAGCGTCTCTTTTAAACACTTCTTTGTTCCAGTTGCCTTGTAAGTCAGGCTTACTTTCGATTTTATAATAGGGGTATTGAAAAACGCGCTGCATGGTTTCTAGTTCTGCAAAGCGTTGTAGTTTTCTTTTAGCCAATTGCTTTTTTTTGTGGGATGCGAAAATACATAGAGTATTTTTGTTACGATGCAATTAAATAAAAAACGTGTTTTAATTTGTCCGCTGAACTGGGGATTAGGTCATGCAACACGATGCATTCAGATAATTAGGGAGTTATTGAATCAAAATGCTGAAGTGATAATTGCGAGCGATGGCGATTCGTTAGAATTATTGCGAAATGAGTTTCCCACTTTGCAATGTATTGCGTTAAAAGCAAAACCCATTTTTTATTCCTCTAAAGGAAATATGGTTTTGCAAATGTTAAAATCAGCTCCTCGATTGCTTAAAAATATTTATGATGAGCATCAGCAAATAAAGAAACTTGCCAGGGAATTCAACATTGATATAGTGATCTCTGATAATCGTTATGGCTGCTGGAGTAAAGATTGTTATTCGGTTTTTATTACCCATCAATTAACTATTCAATGTCCGTCTAAATTAAAGTGGACGCAATCATTTATAAACAGGATCAATCATTTTTTCATCCACAAATACAATGAGTGCTGGGTGCCGGATGTTAAAGCATTACCCGGACTTTCGGGAATATTATCGCATGGCGATTTTAATTTGCCACAAGTAAATTATATTGGCTTGTTATCAAGATTTGAAAAAATTGAAGAATCTCAATCTATAAATAATCGTCATGCTGAACTTGTTTCAGCATCTCTCGATTCAAATTCAGAGACCCTGAAACAAGTTCAGGGTGACGAAAGAATATTTGACTTACTAGTAATTCTTTCCGGTCCTGAGCCACAACGAACCCTATTTGAAAAACTAATTCTCGGACAGGTTTCAAAACTGAATTTGCAGACTTTAATTGTGAGAGGTAAGGTAAATGAAAAAAATATTCCAGAGGTTGCTTCACATATTACAATCATTAATCATTTGGAAACTGATCTATTAAAATTTCAATTGCAAAATGCAAAAAATATTCTGTGCCGTCCCGGGTATTCCACCATAATGGATTTAGCAGTACTTGGAAGAAAAGCAATAGTTGTCCCGACACCCGGGCAAACTGAGCAGGAATACTTATCAGGATTTTTTCATTTGCAGAAAAAACATTTTATGCAGTTGCAGAATCAGTTTGATTTAACACTTGCACTAAAGGGAATTGAATTTTGTGATGCTTATAAAATAGAATCTCAAAAAAATTTATTGGAAGAAAAGATAACTCAGGTCATCAATACATGATTCATTCTACTCGACACTACTTCACCACATACATCACTTCCTTCACCGCTTTAATAACACGTGCAGGATTTGGAAGATAGGCTTCAATCAAAGTAGGAGCATAAGGTAATGGAACATCACCACCCATCACCCGGATAACCGGTGCATCGAGATAATCAAAAGCTTCGCGCTGAACTTTAAAAGCAACTT
Organism: Bacteroidota bacterium; assembly: GCA_031409815.1. Lineage (GTDB taxonomy): Bacteria > Bacteroidota > Bacteroidia > AKYH767-A > OLB10 > JANLUX01. Next base: position 35,328 of record JANNXV010000151.1, on the reverse strand, counting down.
CGGTAGCTATTGCAGCCAATGGCCAGCTTTCTTCCACAATTACCAAACGATTGGTTTTCTTTACCGATTCAATAACGGTTTTATAATCAATCGGACGTACACTTCGTAAATCAATTACTTCTGCATTAATATTTTCTTTGGCTAATTCTTCTGCTGCGCCCAAAGCTATTTTCATCATCTTGCCAAATGAAACAATGGTAACATCGGTTCCGGCACGTTTAATATCAGCAATACCGATAGGCATCAGATATTCTCCATCCGGCACCATTCCTTTATCACCATACATCTGCTCGCTTTCCATAAAAATAACAGGATCGTTATCACGAATGGCTGATTTTAGTAAGCCTTTTGCATCGGCAGGATTACTTGGCACCACTACTTTTAAACCAGGGCAGTTGGCATACCAGCTTTCAAAAGCCTGTGAGTGTTGAGAACTTAACATACCGGCAGCACCGGTTGGTCCTCTAAAAACAATAGGAACCGTAAAATGGCCTCCACTCATACTCATCATTTTTGCGGCAGAGTTAATTACCTGGTCAATGGCAACTAACGAAAAATTAAAAGTCATAAATTCAATAATCGGGCGCAAGCCGTTCATAGCAGCTCCTACTCCGATCCCTGCAAAACCTAATTCAGCAATTGGGGTGTCAATTACCCTTCTTGGTCCAAACTCGTCAAGCATTCCTTGGCTAACTTTGTAGGCTCCGTTGTATTGTGCCACTTCTTCTCCCATCAAAAACACGCGTTCGTCTCTGCGCATTTCCTCGCTTAAGGCTTCGCGAAGGGCTTCTCTGAATTGTAATTCTCTCATGAGGCAAAAATAGGGATTTGGGTAATTCAGGTAATTAGGTTCAATACGTTTTGCATTTTGGATTACAAATTTGCCCTAATTACCCTAATTTGCTTAATTACCCATGTAACCAATCTCATAAACAATTAGTTTTGCCAGCGAATTTTAACAACTCCGTAGCATAACAACTCAATAACTTATTTCCTCAATGAAAATTCTCGTTTGCGTCAGCAATGTGCCTGATACTACTTCTAAAATCAATTTTACTGACGATCAAAAATCATTTGTGTCAGCCGGTATTCAGTATATAATTAATCCTTACGATGAAATTGCTTTAACACGCGCTTTGGAATTGACAGAAGGAAGTGGCGGTTCTGTAACCGTCATAAATGTAGGTGATGCAAGCACCGATCCTACCATTCGTAAAGCATTAGCGATTGGAGCAACCGATGCAGTTCGAGTAAATGCAGCTCCACGCGATGCTTATTTTGTGGCAAACCAAATTGCAGCATTTGCAAAAGACAAAGGTTTTGATATGATTTTGACCGGTCGTGAGTCGATTGATTACAATGGAGCTCAAGTGCCCTCTATGATAGGAGAATTGCTGGAGATACCCAGTATAAGCATTGTAAAATCGTTGAATGTGGATGGTACAACTGCAACAATTGAACGCGAAATTGAAGGCGGTAAAGAAATTATTAATTGTCCTTTGCCGTTAGTAGCCAGCGCATCGGAAGGTATGGCTGAACCCCGTATTCCAAATATGCGTGGTATTATGTCGGCCCGTACCAAACCATTAACAGTTGTTGAGCCGGTGGAAGTTGCCAAATTGCAAGAAGTGATATCATACGATAAGCCAAAGCCACGCGGCACAGTACATCTTGTTCCAAACGATCAGGTAAAACAATTGGTTGATTTGTTGCACAACGAAGCCAAAGTTTTTTAGTAATGCAGAATTCAGAATGTAGAATTCAGAACTAAATTCATAACTCATAACTCATAATTCAAAATTTATAACTCTATATAATGTCAGTATTAGTATACGCAGAACACGCTTCCGGAAAATTTAAGAAATCAACTTTTGAAGTAGTTTCCTATGGCTTTACAATTGCCACCCAATTAAATGTTCCATTAAATGTTATTTCCATAGGAGATGTAAGCAAAGAGGAGTTAGGCTTACTCGCAAAATATGGTGCCTCTAAAATTTTGAATGTAGGATTAGATAAACTAAAAACATTCGTAAATCAAGCCTATGCGGCTGTAATAGCCTTGGCTGCAAAGCAGGAAAATGCAAGCGTTGTGGTGATGAGTGCATCATTTACCGGAAAGGGACTTGCTCCACGTGTTGCGGTGAAACTTTCGGCAGCATTTGTTGATGGTGCCATTGCATTGCCCGAAATGAATAATGGTTTTGTGGTGCGTAAAGGTGCTTTCTCAGGTAAGGCTTTTGCCGATGTTACCCTAACAAGTGTGGTAAAGGTGATTACACTGGTTCCTAATTCATACAAGGTGAATGAAAATGGTAAGGAAGGTCAAATTGTTGATTTTGCTCCTGAGATTCAGAGCAATGATTTTGCCGCTATGGTTAAAGATATTATTCGTGCTTCTGATAAGGTTTCATTACCAGAAGCCGAATTGGTGGTGAGTGCCGGCCGTGGTATGAAAGGACCTGAGAACTGGGGAATGATAGAAGAATTGGCCGGATTATTAGGCGCTGCTACTGCTTGTTCAAAACCAGTGAGCGATTCGAATTGGCGACCACACAGCGAACATGTGGGTCAAACCGGAATCGCAGTGAGTCCAAATTTATATATTGCCATTGGAATTTCCGGAGCCATTCAACACCTTGCTGGGGTAAGTTCTTCAAAGGTAATAGTGGTGATTAATAAAGACCCTGAGGCTCCATTCTTTAAGGCGGCTGATTATGGAATTGTGGGTGATGCATTTGAAGTGGTTCCACAATTAATTGCAGCCATAAAAGAATTTAAGGCAGTTAATGCTTGATTTGTTATTTTCACACCTACATTAGCAATCTTTAATTTCACATAAGCAGATTCCTCACAGTGAAAAAAATAAAACTCGAAATCATCGGCCTCTCTTTCAGCCAAACTCAATCCGGTGCTTACGCTTTAGTATTAGGCGAAGAAATTGGTAAAAGAAGACTACCAATCATCATCGGTGGATTTGAAGCACAAGCCATTGCTGTTGAATTGGAAAACATGACTCCAAGCCGACCACTTACACACGATTTGTTCAAGAACTTTGCCGTTGAATTTGGACTTACAGTTACTGAAATTGTAATTTATAATTTGAAGGAAGGTATTTTTTATTCGAAACTTACCTGTACCAACGGAACTGAAACCAAAGAAATAGATGCACGAACATCGGATGCAATTGCAATGGCCGTTCGTTTTAATTGCCCTATTTATACTTACGAATTTATTTTGGCTTCGGCAGGAGTTGTATTGGATGAGAGTGGTGAAGAAGTAGGTGCTACAGCTAAATCAAAATCAGCTGCTAAGAAAACTCCTGTGGAGAAAAAGGCGATTACCGGTGGTGAAGGCGAGTTTGCCAATCAAACAATTGAAGAGTTAAAAGAGTCATTGATGCGTGCAATTGATGACGAGGCTTATGAAACGGCTTCTAAGATTAGGGATGAATTAAATAAGCGAAAAAAATCATCACAATAAAAATAAATGAGCCGCCAAGAGCGGCTCATTTATTTTAAGAACTATTGATCGTTCAGGGTCTTCAAAAAATTTACCAGATCTTGTTTTTGCTGAACCGTTAAATTAAGTGGTTGAATTAATCCACTTTTATTTGGATGAGGTTGTCCTCCACTATTATAATGATCGATCACACTTTCTAAAGTTGGTAAACTTCCATCGTGCATATAAGGGGCGGTTAGCTCTACGTTGCGAAGTGAAGGCACTTTAAATTTTCCAACATCGTTTGGATTTCCGGTAATACGTGCTCTGCCTGAGTCGGCATAAACCAAATAAAGCCCGTTGTTTTTAAAACTGTAATCAGTAAAATTGTATTCGCCATGACAATGAAAGCATTCACCGGTTTCACCGTTAAAAATATTCATGCCGTTAATTTCTGAAGTATTTAACGCAGCGGTGTTGTTTTCATAAAGGTATTGATCGTAACGCGATTTTCCCGTAAACAAGGTGCGTTCGTAACATGCAATAGCTCGTGTTAAAGTATAAACACTTGGTGGCTGGTTGTATGCTTTCTGAAACAATGCAGGGTAATCAGGGTGATGAATTAATCTTTGAACAACCTGATTGACATCAAAATCCATTTCATTAGGGTTTTCGATAGGTGCCAGCACTTGCTGCTCCAGGTTAGGAACTCCACCATCCCAAAACATAGATGGTTGATAGGCGGTGTTTAAAATAGTCATAGAGTTACGCAAAGCATGACGACCATCTATTCCAATACTTACCGGTAATCCATCGGTAAATTTTTTGTTAGTCAAATGACAGCTACCACAAGATATGGTTGAGTCGCGCGATAGAATGGGATCAAAGAAAATTTTCTTTCCCAAATCAATTCTGTTTTGTGTGGGCTGATTGTCGGATGGGATATTTGGATAAGGAAAACCAATCGGAGGTTGCAAAGTAATTACAACATTTCCTGAATCAACCATTTCAACCTCTGCTGAATCTTTTCTGCAAGCAATGATTAAACTTACACAACAAACGATTAAAAATATTCTTTTCATTTTATTCTTTATAGTCCCCTCCGCGAATTGTGCAGAGGGGATTACGATCGCCAAATTAAATACGATTATTCAACACTAAAGGCGCCTTGCCAATTGTCTGCAATTTTTGTAGCTAAAGGTACATTGTCGTTGCTGTGTGTAATATATTCAGTGCGCATATCTACATTGTTAAGTGCATCTAATAAATTAAACTCTAACACAATTTCCTTATCCGAACCACTTGAAACTGTGAAGGACTCTGTACCGAAATCAATGGTTCTTTTGAAATTGTCCAATGCGATATGATAGAAAAATTCAACATTTGGGGTTCCGGTATTGGCTAGTGTTGTATCGACATTTCCTTCCAGTTTCATAAACAGATAACCCGAACTCCAGGTCCAATGCATAGATGGTGTTTGCACTGCCAAAGGATTTCCAGCAGAATAAGCAGTGATATTACTGTGATTGGTTGCAGAGTCAAGTCCTATTATAAATCTAAAACCTTTGTAACCACCAACTGGCACTGTAGCTAGTTCATAATCATCAATTGATGGATTTACCAATAACACTTTTCCGCTTAAAGGCAGCTCGGTATTATCACTTTTAATGAGCACAATGTTAGATATATAATACCGACAATCAGACATGTTAAATTTTCTGCCACTTGCATTGGTAAATTCTGTTGTAAAGTTGAGTGCATTAGTTCCAACCATATTGTGAATATGAAATTTTAATTTTTGTTCAGTGCTTGGCGGAGGAATAAGCATTCCCTCCTCAGCCTCTTTTTTACAAGCGTTAAAACTTATAACAATGGTCATCAATGCTAACATTAATATTATTTTATTTATTTTCATTTGGATATTTTTTTTATAATTGTTTGTGATTTTTTGTTTAATTAAATATGTAATTAATTCCTGCCACAATGCGATAGTTCATTTCAGGCTGTGGCTGATTTAAAGTTTGTACAACCGGTAATTGATAAGCTGCATTCATTGAAATTTTTTTGAAATAGAAATCAAAACCCACATGAGCATATACAATATTGCCTCCTGAATTATGCAGATAATCGCCATCGGTGTCTTTATCCATGCCAGCTTGTTCAAGATATACTCCTGCACTCGGATAGAATATTGTTTTTTTGCAATTCAATTGATAGTAAGCAGTAAAGTTAGCATTAAAGCGATTTCCAAATTCAAAATCCTGGCTGTTTGCGGTAGTTAACATATAAGAGATATTTAGATTTAACCCTACTTTCTTTATTTTGCCTAGGTACGACATACTTGCCAATACATCCCAACTCCCAGTCCCCGGTTTATGAAGTCGTTCATGAGCGTTTTCATCAGCTGCAATTTTATACGCTCCAACGGGCAGCTTTATTCCTCCACCGGCAAACAATCTTTGACTGAATTTATTGGAATCAATAGCTGTTTTATTGAAGACTTGATAATGTGCAAGCATTATCGCATCACCAATTCCTTGCACTGTTTCAGTCTTAAATTCAGTAACAGGAGTTTGTGCTGTAACATCGTGCATGGTTTTACTCCCAACAGATTGAGTTGCTTTATCATCTAGGCCTTCTTTATTAATTACATATGGTAATGAGAAAATCAACTGCAGTTTTTGTGTCGGGTATAGTTGTCCATGCAATTCGATGGAAGAACGTGTTTCCCAGAAATCATTTTTACTAAGACCTTGCGATGCCAATTCTGCATCGGTATTATGAGAGCCAGTGTAACTCATAAAATTGTAACGTAATCCGACACTGTTTTTTTTATAGTGCGGATTTAAGCCGAGGTAACAATTGCAATAGTCGCAGGCAAGCAGTCCATTGACATTTACAATAAGTACCCACAGCAAGATAATTTTTTTCATGCTAAAGGAATTAAATTGTTAAACTGATAGTTGCGCATCATGCAACTTATTTTAAATAAGTAACGCGTTAAACAGACAGCGCAATAGAATAAAAAATCAGTTAAACGGTAGGCGGATGAAATACCTGAAACAAAACAGACTGTGTTTTAACTATGTGAAAAAATGAATTGTAATTGGAAGAAATAGATGAATCAAATATTTTTAAAACTGTTTTGATTTGAAAAAATTGAATCGTTTCTTGTTTTTCTTTGGTAGGGGAGGTGGTGTTATTCTCATTTTTCTCCTGAGCAATTAATGCTTTTTTTAAATGGCATTTGCCATTACAATGCATTTTTGGTTTGCTTTTGTTTTCACAAAAGTTTTTTGTAATGTAATTTCTGTTTAATTCATATCCAGCAACGACCATCAAACTGCTTATAGATTGCAGCAGGATAGCGGTAACAATAAAAATGGAGATAAACTGTTTCAAAGCGATAATAATACAGCAAATTTAATTATTGAAATGATGCTTAAATGTGACTTATGTCATATAATAGACGGAAATATAAACGAAAGAGTTGCATGATATTATCTCTGATTTCAATTGATTTCCAAATCTACCCTGAATTCAATGCTTTATTAAAAGGGATATCTGGTTTATAAGCACTTAACCAGAAATAAGTTTCGGTGAAGTACGGTCAAAACGACTCGTACACTTCTTTGTATTGTTTGGCAATAATTGGATAGGAAAAAAGAGCCACTGTTTTTTCATGTGCATTTTTACATAGCGAATCATAACGCACTTTGTCTGCTAAAACCCATTTAATTCCTTCTGCAAAATCTGTAGCGTTGCAATACTCCGCTAAATAACCGTTTTTATGATGATCAATTAAATCAGGAATTCCACCCGTGTTGAAAGCGACTGCCGGTGTTCCGCAAGCCATTGCTTCCATGATGGTGTTGGGTAAATTCTCTTCTAACGAAGGCAACACAAAGACATCACTGGCATTGTAATAGTCGACCATTTTATTTTCATCTGTAATATATCCGGTAAGATGCACCTTTTGAAAGACTTCTTCGTAGCCTTCGTTTTTTAATTGACCAATTACAATCAATTCAATATCATTGAACATTTTGTCTTGTTGTAAAATCTTTAATGCATCCTTTAAATAAGAAATGCCTTTATAAAATGTGGAAACATTGGCAGCAATAAATGATAAATATCGTTTAGATGGATTTAGGCCCAATCTTTTTTTTGCTGCTGTTTTGCTCGTTGGCGTATATAAATTTAAGTTGAGCGGATTCGGAATCACAAGAATCTGATTCGGTTTAAACAAATTACTTTCTAAAGCACACTTAGCCAACCAACTGCTAGGTGTAACAATTTTAAGATTGGCAATAGCAAAAATCTTTTTCTTAAAGCTTGCTATTCGGTTACTTAAATCATTTTTGGCGGGCGACTTTAAAAACTTGCAATCTCCACAATTGCTCTTGTAATTAGTACAACCTCTGCTATGATGACATCCTCCGGTAAACATCCACATATCATGTAAAGTCCAGACTACAGGTTTGCCGGATGCAAGTATTTTTTGTAATCCTTTTAATGAAATAAATCCATGTTGTATCCAATGCAAATGGAGTATATCTGCGTCTTTAATACTCGTTTGGTTGGTGATATTGCATCCAACATTTGCTGGAGAAAAATTGAAACGGATATCCTTGTTTTTTTCATAAGGCAAAAAAAGTAATCGTTCCAGATAGATTCTGGCAAAAGCAATTTTACGATTGGTTACCGCAGTATATTCATCGTTGGCAGCAACGGACTGATCGGTATAATGTACTAAGTGATGAATAGATAAATCGTCTTTTTCTTTTAACGCTTCTGATAATCGTCTGCATGCAACTGCTGCTCCACCTTTGTTGTGATGGGTATTAATCAGTAGTATTTTTTTTACCGCCATTAAAAAATCAGATTCGGTAAGCAAAAATATTCAATTGCATATCCATCACTTTTTTCTCCCCTTTATTTATAAAGGGGTGTTTCAGTTGGTAATTGTTTTCCATATTGTAACGCAATCCATTCTTTTCAAGAATGCCCAATATGTTGGATAACTGCTGCTTTTCGGAGGTGTAAGAATGGTATTCGAGGAAAAGGTGATTTACATGGCGCAGACTGTTTTCGCAATCCATGATAACACTTGATTCAGCACCTTCAATATCTATTTTTAACATATCAATGCTTGCATGTTTTTCGAGCCAGTCTTTAAGTCGAGTTGCCTTTACCAATTGTTTGTTGCCTGCCTCGTTCATTAACGAACCTCCGTCAGCACCCTCACTGCCAAAGTTCAATTGCTCTTCATTTATCCAAACTGCTTTATTGATTACTTCCACATTGGTGACTTTGTTTACTTGCAAATTCTTTTGAGTGATTTCACTGATTTTTTTGTCAGCTTCGAAAGCAATAATTTTTGCAGTTGGATACATCTTCGCAAAAAACAAACTGGCTAAACCAACATTGGCACCGCAGTCAAAAATAATTGGTTGTGTACTGTCGGTTTTAAATTCGTAACATCGGTCAACCATTATTTCGCGGTATTGCCAAACAAACGAAACTACATCAGGAACCGTAAACCGAAACCCATTGAACGAAATTTCTTTCTCAACAAATCGTTCGGCATTGCCATACTTACGGAGCAACGACAAAAACTTTCGATAATTTTTATCAGTGATAAAATCATAAGGCATTTTTAAACTATGTTGCAATAGTGATTTCATGCCTGTGCAGGTTTGGTTGCTATTATGGAAATAAGCACTTGATAATTTTCATCGTTAACTGATAACTCGTCTAAGGTCAACTCTTCTTTTACAATTCCCTGTAAGAGGGCTGTTGCAGTTAATACATTTCCAAAAGTTTCCACTTTTATTTGTTCGCCAAAAACTTCTTCAAAACTTTGTTGAATGGATTTATTAGTGAATCGCCAATAGTCGCCCCAACGATCCATGTCATATCGTGATATCTGGCATAATCCTGCAACAGTGCATAACATGGTTCCGCCCGGTTTGAGCAGATGAAACGATCCTTTAATTGCGGCTTTAAAATCATAAATAAAGTTAAGAGTCTGTGTGCAGATGAAACAATCAATTTTATTTTGAGGCAATGTTTCAGGCTTTGTTAAATCCCCAATAATAGTTGCCTTTTTATTGGTTTCATCGTAATGCAATACTTCATAAGATGAAACATGCTGACCATATTTTTTACTGTAAGTAGTGTCGGCAATTTCGAGCACATTACCTTTAATATAGGATTTGTTTTGCTCTAAAAATTGTTCGATATAAAATCTATCAATGGAAGTACCACGATAATGACCAAAATTGTTTGCAACCGGTTCCGTGCTACGAAGATTAGTCCAACTCATAGGTTGAGCTTTGCGTTTTAATAGGCCGAAAAATTCTTTAGCAATTCCCATTTTAATTCAATTTCCGATGTTTAAAGATCTAGGTTGGACAATCATTAATTCTTAAATTTAAGACGCTCAACTAAATATTTTATTCTGCTATTTATTTTTTTAATGTGATAATTATCACTTTTTTCTAAATAGGAATCAATATTTTTTTTGTTTTTAAGTTGATGTAATAATTCAAGGTATTCTTCTCCTTCCATACCTCGTTCGCAACGCCAGATGGTGTGTTCTGTAATGTCATCCGTATGTTGGCCGGTTCTTATTTTAATAGTAGGAGAATCTTTTTCAATGGCAGATAAAATATCAGAATTAATCACCTGTAACCACAAAGCGGATTCTATATTGCTCATATCCATTATGCTGTTTTCCATCTCCTGTAATTTGCCAATGAAACCCAACATCCGAAATTCTTTCATCCATGCCGAGAATGAATGAATAGGGTAGTGGTGGTAATGATTCTCTTTTAAGTTAGAGTTGTTATCAAATCCTAATTCATTGATGATTTCTGAAATAAAAACACGCTGCACATTTTTGTCTTCGCCTTCGAGCCAGCAAGCCTCGCGATTATTTCCGTCTGGAACAAAAAAACTGCTCTCGCCATCGCGCCAAGAGAAGTAATAATCATGCTTACGTTGACGAAACACTTCGTTCCAATACGAACTATCATAAAAATGAATAGCATTTAAATAAGCAGAAGTCAACTTGCTTTCGAAAGGAACACATTTTAATTGTGAATCGAACAACCCTTTAACCATATATGGATGTTCAGGTAATCGCTGACGTATCTCCGGCTTAAATCGTAACGCATTAATAAAGGTTCCCTGCACATTTTTATCGGCAAGTAATTTCACCTGTTCGTTGGTGAGCATGAACTCTGGCGGTAAATAAAAAGGCGTTACATTTTTAAATTCTTTATTCAACACTTTCATCCCTGTTTCAAGGTTAAACAAAAAACTTTCAGTCGAACGCATTAATGCAATGTCGTGTGCATAGGGGCGAAGAATAATTTCAAAAATATCAGGATGATCATTAATCAGTTGAATGGCTTCCGGATTAAAAGTTGCCACATCCGACACAGTGGTACCTGTAATACCAAGTGATATCTTTTTATTTGTATCTACATACACTTTCAACCATTGGTAGAAATAGGATTGGTTTCCACCTTGCAACATTTTGAGCCATTGTTCGGACGAAAGGCACGAAGCATCTGCATTTAAGTTTACTACATCAATTAATTTACGCACTTATTTTTTAAATAATGAATGATGAATGTTGAATAACGAATGTTGAAGTTTCATTAATGACCAATGACTGTCTCATTAAACGCAGCATCAATAGCAAGAAACTCGTCAAAGATATTTTCTTCTATCGGAATACCTGCTACTGAACGTAATTTGAACGATTTTTTTTCAGGGTCACCTGCAACCATTACCTGCTCATTGTCTAGTGCTGGCAACATTCTGATTCTGTCGACCACACTTTGTAAATTGGTTTTGAATACTTCAACCGGAATAAATTTATCAATATCTATTGCCATAAAGAAATGACTGATTTTTCTGCGAGCTTCAATTGGCGAATCAAACATGGGTAAAATGTCTTTTCCGATTAAACCGCCACCAATAACCGCGCATAAAATATCCACCATCATGCCTAAACCAAATCCTTTGTACTCACCTGCCGGATTCACACTTGCAGCTTTGTGCGGATCAGTTACAGCCAATCCTTCTTTGTCAAATGCCCAATGTGATGGAACTGACTTATTGCCTTTGCGATAATTTTTTATTTTGTTCCAAGAGACCAACGAGGTTGCCATATCTAAACAAAACGGTTCCTCGTTAGCAAGTGGGGCAGTGAAACAAATTGGGTTTGTGCCGAAGAATGATTGTTTGCTTCCAAACGCTTTTACCAGCGCATCGGCATTGGTAAACGAAAAGCCAATCAGATTTTTATTAGAGGCACGCAATGCAAAATAAGCGGCTGCTCCAAAATGTGTAGAGTTTTGCACATTTACGGCAGCGATGCCTGATTGCAATGCAAGCTCACATGCGTAATCAATTGCCACAGCACCTGCATGATGCCCAAATGCATGGTCGGCATTTATCAAAGCAGTTCCACTTGCCGTTTTATTGATTTCGATGTTGGGGTTTTTATTAATACGACCTGAATCAACTGCCCGACAATAATGTGGATATAAATGAATGCCGTGTGAATCAACTCCTCGCAGCGAAGTTTGAATCAATGAATCAACGGCATGATCAATAGAAACAGTATTAACATTTTTGGAAAGCAAAACTGCTTTCATTTTTTGGGACAGAAGTGTATGATTGAGATTTATCATTAAATGTTTTTATTAGTAATATGCTATTCTGGATAGAGGGTCAGTCTGAGCGAAGTCGAAGACCGCGTGTGGCTTCGTGTATTTTCCACCCTTTGCTTCGACTTCGCTCAGCATGACCCAATCATACATCATCAGTGTTCTATTATTGTCCATTCGCCTTCCTTCGTCAAACTCTTATTTACTGCTTCTACAATTGCTGTGGAAGGCAGCGCTGATTGAAATGAGGGACGATTTGTTTGTAAATGTTCAAGTGTAACTTTCCCGTTTATCAAATCATTCACATCTTTAAAGAAATTACTGATGCTGGTGTGGCCGTAGCCAGCAAATTTTAATTCGCCATTTTCATCAGGTAAGTAATCAGAGAAGTAAGGATTGATTTGTTGAATACCTGTTTTGTCTGTTACCAATTCAACACCACGGTTTTTCTGGTCGCACTCAATCCTTCCTTTTGTGCCGATTACTTTATATTTCTGATCAGATAACGCGCTACTTGAATTTGCATCCACCCAACTGATATTTAAAACGGAAATAAATTTCTTCCCTGAATTTGTTTTCCACTCGATAGTAGTGTGAACTGAGTCAAACGTATCAATACCTTGTTGTCTTAAAATTCCATCAGTACCAACTGACGTTAATCGTTGTGGTGTGGCTCCTGTTAAGAAATAAATTAAATCAACATAATGTACTCCGAGATATTGAAAAATATTGGTGAGGTGTGCCCACGATTTAAAGGTAATGGTAGGGATACTAATACGCTGACTATAATCTACCTGAAAAAACAATACATCACCTAAAGTATTTTCAGTTAATGCTCGTTTTATATACAGATTGGTTTCGTCATATCGTTTGTGAAACTCTACACAACCAAACACTTTGTTTTGTTCCTGGAGTTTGATTAATTCTTTTGCTTCCGCTAAAGTGGGTGTTAACGGTTTTACTACTAATGAATGAATCTTTTGTTCAAGCAAAATTTTTGTAAACGAAAAATGCAGATGATCAGGCAGGCTAACGATGGCTGCATCAATTTTGGTTTTACTATTTAGCAGTTGTAATTGTTTATTGAAATCATCTTCTAATAAAACAAATCGAACATTTAAATTGCTGTTAAGTTTTTTGTTGATACGCTGCATGGCTTCCTTAACATGCGCTTCGCTGCTAGTGCTTTTTGAAACCACTATCACTTCATCAATTTTCATTGACATTGAAGTTTGTGCTAATGAAGAAAGTATAGTTCCGGTACCCGTGCCGTTGCGACCGGTAACATACATGCCTGAACCAAGAATGAGGATGTTCATTTGGTGTTAAATTTATTTTTAAAAAACAATTCTGCAATTTCTACATCTTGTCTACGATCGATGTCAATAACATCGTCCGGATTCATCACGTAAGGTAAAATACGATCGCCAGTCATTGATTTTTTTTTAAAGATGGTGGAGGGGCGAGTAACATCAATCACACAATTATAAAAATAAACCGGGGGCAAATCCTGCCTGCGCAGTAAGTAAGGTACAGGATGTTTGTGTTTCATAATCGGATCAAGATAACCTGCATCATCGATGGTAAACATTCTGTATGGATGTTTCTCCGGTTCAGAAACAGAACGAACCGAATCTGCTTCCGCATGATTAATCAACAACTGAATGCATTCATCAATCCACTCAGGCTTACGATAGGGAGCTGTAGGACGAAGATGTACCACAATATCAGGCATATAATTTTCTTTTTCCTTCAAATAATTAATGGCGTGTTCAAACACCGGTAAATCCAGTACCTGGTCGCCAGCCAATTCAGCAGGACGGAGAAAGGGAACCTCTGCACCATTCTTCAATGCTTCGTTTTTTATTTCCTCATCATCTGTACTTACCAATGTGCGTGTAACCAATTTGGATGCAAGACTGTGTTTAACTGAATGGCCTACCAATGTATTGCCTCCCAGCATCAATAAATTTTTTCGTTTGATTCCTTTTGAGCCTCCGCGGGCGGGGATGATGGTGAGAATGTTCATCTTGTAAGTTTAATTAATGGAACACGGACTACACGGATCAAACGGGTATACACAGCTATGTTTTTTATTTAAGCTCTGCATTAATATTAATTTAATTAAATCCGTTTTCATCAGTTGTATCCGTGTCATCCGCGTTCTATTTTGAGGCTAACACCTTATCGTAATTATCTCTTCTGAAAACATTCAATATTCCTCCGTTTGCAACGTTAACAATTTCCTGCCCGTTTGCATCTGCATAATTCTTTAACAAATTTAACTGGCGCCAAATCATCCAGTAATTGAAGAAATCGAAACCGGAAGCACCGCTATCGTCTTCAATCTTTTTCTCTGCTTCATTGCGGGTTATTTGTGAGTGACCATAAAAACGAATATTGTCACGGTCGCTCATGCGACAAATTTGGTCTAAATCGAAACCGGTAAGATATATTTTTTTAAAGCCCATATACAGTGCAATGGTGAGGCATTGTGTAATTACTGTAGGTACACTCATTATTCGTTTGGTGATATCCACTTTTGCATGGCGAAGTGCGATGGCATGAAAACCTGAATCAATATAGTATGATCGATTAGCAAGTTGAGTATGCGTTTCAATCATGTTTTTGGTATTGCTTCCCCAAAAAAATGTGGTATTCTCCGGAAGTTTGGCTTCCATATCTTTTAGCCAATCAATCCAGTCCTGGTCGTAATCGGCCGGATGAAATTTGGGAATAACAATGTGATATTTGGGAGCAATTGTGCTGATGTCTTTATGCGCCTGAAAATGATTTTGAGAGATTACAATTTCATCTTTCAGCTTTGTTAAATCCTGCGATAGGATGGAATGACCGCTACCGAGAATAAAGCAGCGCTCATTTGTATGAATGTTTTCAAACTTAGTGTTGCGCTTTTTTAATGGATCAGGAACTAAATTCTGAACCTCAAAACCCCAATTGACAATATGTTTACGGATAAAATAGCCTGCGTTCATAAATAGCAGTGCAAAGAAAATATAAAAATGGTGATGAGGGCTGTTTTACCGCTTCAATATCAAAGCGAAACGTATTTACGGTATGGAACACCTAATTATGAAAAAACTTATTGATAAATATCTCTTCTGTGACCTGCTGCTAAAATGAATACAGTAAGGATGTTGTCATTAATATCGTATATTATCCGGTAATCACCTTCCCGCAAGCGATATCCTCTGCGTCCTTTTAATTTTTTGTAGCCATAAGGGCGCGGATTTTTCGTTAAGCTAAGAATAGATTTCTTGACACGCGAATAATCAGGCTCAGCGATTCTTTCTAATTGTTTTTGAACCTGTTTTTCAATCAGCAGTTTATACATTATGCTGATTTACGATGCTGTTCAATTTGTTTAAAAACTTGTTCAGCGGGAATAAATTCCTGCTTTCTTGCTTTTGCTTTATCATAAGCTTTTATACAATCCAGTTCGTCCAACTCATCGAGGATTTTTTTATACTCTTTCATGGAAATCAGTACAGCAATTTTTTTGCCCGTATCATCTGTAACAAATTGCGTTTTCATTTGTAGCCTTTTTGCAAATTTAATTAATCTAAAGTTCTGTTTTGGCTTTGAAAACTTGGCTATTTTGTTGCCTCTACATAAAGTGAAACATATTTACGGTCTAAAGTATCTGAATCCACCAAAAGGTTTTGCTGGCGGCCTTCCATAAAATTTACTTTACGAATTTCTTTGAAATTGTTTTTCTCCAAATAATATTTCATGCTTTCGTAATCCCAGCAGGCAACGTGTAAAAATTCTTGTGTTACAAAGCTAATGGCCTGCATTGGTGTAGCAATTCTTCGAGCTGCTCGCCTTGGATCATCGCTGTTCACCATCATTATTTCTTCCCATTTCTTAAACCATGCTTCGTTCTTAGTTGCATAATTATTTACAAAAATGGAAACATCGGGAACTATGATTCTTATTGCTGCTCCGGGTTTCATAATGCGATAACATTCAGCCAATAATTTATCATTATCGTTATAGGTTAAATGTTCCTGGGTGTGTTCGCTAAAAATTCCATCAATACAATTATCATCAATCTTTAAAGGATATCTTAAATCGGCACCAAATTGATGATTGGGAACATTGTAAAAATCAAGATTGATAAAACCAGGTAAAATATAAATTCCACTACCCAGGTTGATGAGGTTGGTTTTATTTTTATCTACTTTCAATCTTCCTACAAAGGTTCTTCCAAGCCATGAACATGCTTCAAACAACCATATCTCCAGAATATAATCGGGAACAAAAAAAATCAGCTTGAATACAAGTTTTTTCAGATTCTTAACCATAACTTTTATATTAAATTCAACAAGGTGCAAAGAAAACAGAAAACTATAACACATGGCCTAATAGTTGTACATTTGGTCAGAACCAAAAAAAAAGCTCCAAAATGAAAGGAAGTTTATTAATAATTACTATTGCCTTTAGTGTAATAACTAATATCCATTATTTATCCGGCCAATCTACGAACGGACTTTATTTTGACGGATCGAATGATCGTGTTACTATTCCCCATATACCAGCATATGATTTTGGAACAGGTACCTTCACATTAGAAGCTGTTATTAAGGCTAATGTTACACAGACAACCACTTATCCTCCCATTTTAAGCAGTAGAACCGGAACCGGATTTAATGGTATTTTGTTTTATTTATTTGGAGGTAATTTGGCGATTCAAGCCAACGGAGCCAATTACATATCAAGTAGTGGACCTAATTTGTTGGATGGGTTATGCCATCATATATCCATTTCAAAAAACAGTGATATAAATACAACTGTTTATTTTTATGTTGACGGCATATTAATATTTACACACGGACAAGCACAAAATGTAACTAACACAGGAACCTGGTTTTTAGGTTATGACCTTGCGACCAATGAAAATTTTACAGGCCTTATTAAGGAAGTACGTGTTTGGAATATTTTCAAATCTACAGCTGAGATTTTGCAGAATAAAGATTTGCAATTGGCGGGAAATGAAGTGGGTCTTGTTAGCTATTGGCGCTTAGATAATGGAACGAATCAAGTTGTTGATGATTACTCTATTTCTAATAATGATGGCACTCTTGGTTCAAACCCTAATATTGAAACATTAGATCCTGTCTCACAAAGTAGTTGCCCTATTATTATCAATTCCCCGGGTCCCGTAAATGCCTATGGTAATACTACATTTTGCACAGGTGGCGATGTATTATTGGTGGCCACAGCACCAACAGGTTCCACTTATCAATGGAAAAAGAATGGAGCTAATATTAGCAACATTACAACCTATAAATACACAGCCAAAGCAACCGGAACTTATAGCTGTGCAATTACCATATTGGGCGTAACCACACAATCCAACACTATTTATGTGAATGTTTTAACAAACCCTTCAAGTTTTACTGTGAATGCCACAGGTGTAACCTCATTTTGTGCAGGTAGCAGTGCATTGCTCAGCATTACCCCGGCAGGTAGTTATACTTATCAATGGTTCAGAGGCAATCTTGGAATACCCGGTGCTGTAAATGATACCTTCACTGCATTTAACCCCGGATCCTATAAAGCAGTTGTAACCAACACCCAAAACGGTTGCATTCGCATATCGGGTGCCAAATCAATCGCAGTAACCTGCCGTTTGATGAACCCGAATACATTTTCAGGAGCGGTTGATCCTCCAATTGTATTAAGCGTTTATCCCAACCCCGCACAACGATCGTTTATGATTGAAATTAATGATGATGCCAGTATTAATCAGACTGCAAAATTGGAATTGATAAATCTTACAGGACAAAAAATTTTTGAAACTACTACAACAATTACAGATGGTAATTTGCAATACCAATTTGATGCAGGTAATACAATTGCTGATGGATTATATACGTTGATTGTGTCATCAGAGAACAGAAAATATACGAGTAAGGTGGTGATTAATTGATTTGAGTGTATTGTTTCTTTTGAGATAATAATTATAAATTCACGCCACCTTAAAAAACGATAAAATGAAAAAACTCTTACTTGTTTGGTTGATCTTAATTAATATTAATTCTTATTCACAAATAAGGTATTATCCTTTAGATGGGAATGGCAATGAAATGATTAACAACCAGAATGGAACAATGGGTACCGGAACTCATACTCCAACAACTACTACAGATCGGTTTGGAAATGCTGGTAATGCTCTGTATTTTGATGGAGATGATTATATCGTAATACCTGTAACGGGCTTAACAAATAATGTGTTTTCAGTTTCTGCATGGATTTCTATTGACAATTATCCAGGATCGGGTCAACATCAAAATTTATTAAGTATCGGAACATATACCACAACTGACCAATCGTTTGGCGTTGCAGTTGATCAATTTGGACATGGTATTTATTCAGCTGGTTATACAACTGGGGCAGAGTATCGCATATTTGAAAATATAGTTACTCCATTAAACAACTGGTTTTTTTATGTAGCAACTTTTGATTATGATTATGTTAGGTTATATGTAAATGGTGTAGCAGTAGATTCTGCAAGTACTTTCGGTGTGTTTCCTCAATATGGTGCTAGTCCAGCAGCTTTTATTGGAGCGCGTTATCCGGGTTATAGCCATTGGAGAGGAAAATTGATGAGCTGAAGATTTATGATTATGCTTTGGCTCCAAATCAAACATCTGGTATTGCAGAGTTATCAGGAAACAATTATTCAAATATTATCCATATCTCCCAAGAAAATATTTTATCAATAAAAAGGAAGGGGCAATTTGAAATTAGTGATTCACAAGGACGTATTGTAAAAGCGTTAAGAGTAGAAAATGAAAATCAAGAGTTTAACATTTCAGAATTGGCATTAGGATTATATTGGATTAAAGAATCGAATGCGAATACAGGAGCCATGAAGTTCCTGAAACGTTAAAACAATATTTATGATTTCTGCCAGTAAATACCAGTCCAATCTACTTTAATAATTGGATCAGTAATTTTTCTTTCTCTTCTAAAATCATCAACAGCTTTTCTTGCAGCTTCAATTCCTCCGTAATCATCAACGAGTAAAAAACCACCTTTTGATAATTTATCATAAGTGTTTACTAAAGCATCCATTGTGGACTCATACATATCACCATCAACACGAATTAATGAGAGTTTATTAAAAGGTCCATTTGGAAGCGTGTCTTTAAACCAGCCTTTAAGAAAAACAATTCTGTCATCCAGTAAATCGTATTTAATAAAATTATTTTTAACATCATCTAAACCAACATCCAGCAATTTGAATTGATAATAATTGTCTTTCATATCCTCTTGCCTGGTTGGTGGAGGGCATCCTTCATATGAATCAGAAGCGATAATTTTTCGTTTTGTATCACCCAAAACATCTAATAATCCTCGCATGAAAATGGTAGCGCCTCCTCTCCAAACACCTGCCTCTAATAAATCTCCCTCAATATCGTTTTTTACAATTTCTTTAACGCAATTTTCAATGCATTCAAGTCTTTTAATTCCAATTAATGTTTCAGCATTGGGAGAATGAGTCCTTCCTTCTAAAAAATTCTCATCTAATTTCACAAACCTTGTTTTGCATAAGCTGTAACCAAACGGTTTTAGAATTGAATTAGTAATTTTTGAAGGTAAGTTTTCCTTTTTAAAATAAACTTCCTGATTTGGTCTTAATGTATCAGTCAAAGATTTTTTAAGTAAATCAATATATAATTGTGTGTTCATATGGCGCAAAGATATAAGTTATTCAATTTTAAGATAGTTTATGTGCCTTCTGAAATAATAGTTAGATTTGGCAAACCTGATGCTACCGAAAAATAAATGTTTAGTTTGCCTATTATTTTTATGTAATACAGTTTTTTGTCAGACAAATATTTCAGGAGTTATCAACGACTATATACCTGTTATTTCAATAGTAACCTGCAACTCCATCACTGTACAAAACGCTGCTACGTTTAGTGTTGGGGATCGGGCATTAATTATTCAAATGCAGGGGGCAGTGATAGATTCAATAAGTAATAATTCAAGTTTTGGCCATATAACCAACTATGCCTCTGCCGGAAATTATGAGTTCAATACCATCGCACAGATTAATGGTAGTACAATAACTTTTCAAACGGCTTTAGTAAGGTCCTATTCAGTTAATGGCAGGGTGCAGTTGGTGCGTGTTCCACAGTACTCTAGTGTTAATGTCAACGGCACGCTTACCTGCCAAGCATGGAATGGAAGCACCGGAGGCGTGTTGGTATTTGAAGCTACGGATACAGTCAGTTTAAATGCTTCGGTGGATGTGTCGGGAAAAGGTTTTAGAGGAGGATTAACATTACAAAATATAGTTTGCCCCGGTTGTGCTAATGTTCCCAATTATTTTTACACACTTGCTGCTGACATAACTGGAGAAAAAGGCGAAGGAATATTTCTGAACGTCAATCCCAATTTTTCAGGAGGAAAAGGAGCCATTGCCAATGGGGGAGGGTCAGGCAGTTGTAAAAATGGTGGAGGAGGTGGTGGTAGTAATATTGGTCATGGTGGTATAGGAGGTTTGAGTTTTAATGTATGTTCCGGTAGCTCATCAGTTGCAAGTGGAATTGGTGGTTATACATTAGACAGTGTATCTACTCTGAATAAAGTTTTTTTAGGCGGAGGCGGAGGTGGTGGTGATTCTGATGATCCTGTTCCTTTAGGAACAAATGGAACGAGTGGAGGAGGCATTGTAATAATTAACACCTCTACGCTTTTGGGTAACGGGCAAACAATAAATGGAAGTGGCTTAAATCAAACACTAGTTGCCGGAAATGATGGAGCAGGTGGTGGTGGTGGTGGCGGATCGGTTTTACTGGATGTAAATAATTATTCAGGAACAGCAAGCATTATAGTGAAAGGTGGAAATGGTGGCAACAATAGCAGCACTTTTGGAGGTTACTGCCACGCTCCCGGGGGAGGCGGTGGGGGAGGATTGGTTTGGTTTAGCCAATCATCGGTTCCTGCAGGCGTAGCGGTTAATATAGGTGCCGGTTCTCCGGGGAATATACTTAACAGTGGGGCCAGCTGTACAGGTACAACTTACGGAGCGGGAAGCGGAACGAGTGGAAGTAACTTCTTTAATCTTCAGTTTCCAACTCTGCCAACGATAGTAACTGTTTTAAATTCCAATGCCCCTATTTGTTTGAATGATACTTTGAAATTATTTGTGAATACCATTGCAGGTGCAACCTACAGTTGGACCGGACCAAATGGATTTAATTCGGTTGTTCAAAATCCATTTGTGTTAAATTTTGTGGTGAACGATACCGGATATTATTTTGTAGATATCCTGATTAATAATTGCCCTTATGCAACCGACTCTATCCTGGTCAATAGTTTTTCAAATGCCACATCACCCTCAGTGAATTCAAATAGCCCTGTTTGTGAGGGAGACACTTTACATTTTAACGCGAGTTTTATTAATGGTGCAACTTATTTGTGGACAGGTCCGGGTGGTTTTCAATCCAATTTGCAAAACCCGGTAATAAATAATGTTCAGCCTGCTGATTCGGGAAATTATTTTTTAACCATTCAGTTAAGTGGTTGCAATAGCTTGCCTGATACTTTGGGGATAATCGTTGTTCAGAAACCGGCAACACCGGTTATTAATTCCAGCTCTCCTGTATGTGTTGGAGATACACTTTCATTATCTGGAAATTCAGGAGCTGCAAATTATTTTTGGACAGGTCCTAATGGATTTCAATCTTCACAATCAAACCCAGTTATTTTAAATGCTGTTTTATCAGATTCCGGAATTTATAATTTGTATGTGAATGTGAATGGTTGTGTAAGCGATACTTCATTGGTTTATGTAATTATCAACCCAATACCAAACACGCCTAACGTTAATTCCAGTTCGCCTGTTTGTGAGGGTGACACATTGCAGTTGCAAACATCCATTCAGTCAAACACCATTTATAGCTGGAATGGTCCGAATGGATTTCAATCAAACTTGTCAAATCCTCTTTTGAACAATGTTGCATTAACAGCATCAGGAAATTATAGCTTGTCGATATCCCAAAGCGGCTGCACAAGTTTGTCAGCGAATTTAAGTGTGCAAGTTGATACGTTGCCCGTTGGTGTGATAAATTCAAACAGTCCGTTGTGTGTTGGGGATACTTTGCAACTAAGTGCTAATTCAGTAACCAATGGAATTTATTCATGGAACGGTCCGAATGGATTTCAATCGTCAGCAATTAGTTTTAATATTAATAACATTGGTTTCTCAGATTCAGGATATTATTATTTAACCATTCAGCAAAACAATTGCAGGAGTTTACCTGATTCTTTAAATATTATTATTAATCCTATTCCTGCAACTCCATCAATTACTACCAATGCTCCCATTTGCGAGGGAGATACCTTGCATTTAAGTTCGAATGTTTCAGGCAATGTTTCTTATCAATGGTTTGGAGAAAATAGTTTTCAATCGACTTTGGCAAATCCATCCATCACTAATATTTTACTTGCGGACAGTGGAAATTATTTTTTGATTGCCCAGGTTATTGGTTGCTTGTCGGATACTGCAACAACTTTTGTGAGTATCATTAGCCGACCTCAAACACCTGTCATTTCTTCTAACAGCCCCCTTTGCAGTGGAGATACATTGTATCTTTCAACAGCTACTCAAATTAGTATCAATTATTCATGGACAGGACCCAATGGGTTTTTATCTTCAATTACCAATCCATTTCTTGCGAACACAGCTCCCTCAAATGCGGGAAATTATTTTCTCACCATTGAGGCTGGAAGTTGCAAAAGTTTACCCGCATCAACCAATGTTATTATTCTTGATGCACCAGTCATAAATTTAAGTGATAGGATTCTTTGTCAGGGAGACCAATTTTCGATAGATCTTACTACAAACAGCGGTACTACTTTTAATTGGAGTGGGCCTAACGGATTTACTTCAACAGGTGCTGTGATTACAATTAATAATATTGATGTGACTTCACAAGGCATTTATATTGTTACAGCCACCAATGCATGTGGCACAACTACTGATTCGATGATGTTAATTGTTAATGCTTCGATTGAATCGGCATTTGTTCCAAATTGTTTTACCCCAAATAGTGATGGCAGAAACGATGTTTATGCAATTGACAGTATTCAAAAATTCAATATGTTAATTTATAATCGTTGGGGGCAACTACTGGCAGATTTAAATGAGAATAAAAACAAATGGGATGGAACATACGGAGGAAAGAATTGTACTGAAGGTGTTTATTTTTATATTATGGAAGGTGCAGATTGCAAAGGTTCTTATGTAAAAAGAACCGGGCATATTACTATCATGAAATAAACTTGCTTTTTATCCCCCGGAAAACTCTAATAAATAAAAGACTTTCCAATTGAATTTTAAAAATGGGTCTGCTCTCTTTAAAAAAGGCATTTGATATAAATAACGAACTTGCGTGTGTAATAACTGTAGCAAATGCAGATCCTGTGATTCCATATTTTTTAATCAGATAATAATTCAAACAGATATTTAACACAGCCGATAAAGAAGTTGTAATCATTATAATTCTTAAATTATGAATGATGGCAAAATACGAACTTCTCAAACCCCCATTAAACATAAACAACATTCCAAAGATTTGAATTTTTAAAACCAATGAGGATGGATCAAATTGTGCTCCGTATAAAATGCGGATGATCCAATCGCCAAACAGTAAAACAAAAGCGAGTACAGCATAACCCATGATGGTAAATAAATCAGTTATCTGTGCATAACGTTTATAGAATAATGTTCTGTCACTTTCATAAATATGGATGAGTGAAGGATAAAATGAAGGAGCTAATACGATAACAATAAAAAAACACAGGTCATACACTTTTGCGGATGCGGCAAACAAACCCGCTTGTGTATCGCCTAGCATCTTTGAAATCATGATCTGATCCACTTTCATATAAGTGAACGAAGCAATGAATGCAATGTAGATGGCAGAACTTTGTTTGATTAATTTAACAGCGAGTTTAGCATCAAAATTCCATTTACGAATGGTGTGCCCTTTGTTAGTGAATACCCAAACCAATCCCACTGCGTTGAACATCATTTCCAGGAGCCATGCCCACCCGAACCAAATTAAAGAGCAGTGCATTACAATCATTGCGATTTTTATTCCGCTGATTAAAATAAATGCTGTGTTTTTTGCAACAACAGTGTATTTGCTTTGAATCTTCGATTGGAAATAATAATCAATCACATCAAAGGATTGAAAAAATATTCCTGCGGAGATTATGTAAACTAAGTAGCGAGATATTGCTTCATCACCAGAAGGGCGTAACAATAAAACGCAAAGCGCAGAGAGTAGGTAAGTAAAAAAACCTGCAATTAATTTCAGGTAAAAGGAAGTTCCTAAGAGCCGGTCTTTTTCAGCAGGGTTTTTTACGATATCGCGAATAACGATTGAATCTAATCCTAATGTTGCAAACGAACCAAACAGCAATGCATAAGCAATGGCATTGTTTAGTTTTCCGAAATCTTCGAGCGATAAATATCGGGCTAGCCATCCTGTAACAAAAAGTGTGATGAGCATCCGCAAAATTTTATCCGATAAAAGCCACAGGGAATTGGCAGCAATGCGGGTAATGTTTTCTTTACCGGCAAGCTGTGTGGCAAAAGGTTCGGGTAAAAGCCTGAGGATTTTTTGAAACATAGTAGTGGGCAAAAATAAACAATCGTCATTGCGAGGAACGAAGCAATCTGTTGCTATGAAGGAAACTACTCCGTATTGTGAGATTGCATCGTGCTAAGGGGCACTCGCAATGACGTTTACTATTTAACTGTCGTCATTGCGAGCCTCTTTCAGGCGAAGCAATCTTTTGCTATGAAATAAATGACTCCGTAGTATAAGATTGCTTCGTGCGAAGGGCACTCGCAATGACGGCTACTATATGTTAATCGTCATTGCGAGCCTTTTTCAGGCGAAGCAATCTGTTGCTATGAAAAGATTGCTTCGTTCCTTGTAATGACGTATTGAAAGGACAGATTGCCGCGTTCAAAGGGGCACACGCAATGGCGGAAGTCAGTTGAAGGGCACTCGCAATGACGGTAAGAACCTTGTAATGACGGTCAATTTAATTCCTGAATTGTTTCATATAAATCATTCCAATCAGGATTCAAAGCATTTATATGTTCTTCTTTCTTTTTTCTCGATCCACCTTTTAGCTGTTTTTCTCTTGCAATGGCTTCTTCCATGAAAGGAAAACATTCGTAATAAACGAGTTTATCTAAATTGTACCTAGCGGTAAAACTTTTTAGATCTATTGCAGATTTGTGTTCATATATGCGATCTCTTAAAAAAGCTGTAACACCAACATAAAGTGTTGTATTTTTTTTATTTGTCATGATATAAATATAACCTCCGCGTTGAATAACCATATTTCAAAAATATTATTATTTCCTTCATTGCGAGTGCTTTTTCGGCATGAAGCAATTTCATCATACAATGGATAGATTGCTTCGTTCCTCGCAATGACGATACGGATTGGACAGATTGCTTCGTGCGAAGGGCACTCGCAATGACGCAAACAATGGGCAGATTGCTGTGCTTTAAGGAAGCACGCTATGACGTTAAGCTATATTTTTGCTACAATATTATGTCTTCAATCCCCACTCCATTTGTTTCCATCATCACCGTTGTGTACAATGCCAAAGCTGCATTGGAGCATACCATTCAAAGCATTTTAGCACAGGCTGATCAGAATTACGAGTACATTGTGATTGATGGTGGTTCAAATGATGGAACAGTAGAAGTAATTAATAAATACCAGGAGCATATTGCGTATTGGATCAGCGAAAGGGACAGTGGGCTGTATGATGCTATGAATAAAGCATTGCGCGTTGCTAAGGGTAAGTACATCTGGTTTATGAATGCCGGTGATTTGATTTATGATAATAAGGTGATTGAAAATATAGCGAAACTTTATCAGCCTGATGTGGATGTTTTTTATGGAGAGACGGTGATGATTGATGCAGATGGAAATGTGTTAGGTGATAGACGATTGAAAGCACCTGAAAATTTAACCTACAAAAGTTTGTCAATGGGAATGTTGGTTTGTCACCAGTCGTGTATTGCCAAACGCGAATATTGTGATTATTACAATACCGATTTTAAAATTGCTGCCGATATTGAATGGATGATAAACACATTGAAGCAGAGCAAAAAAATTGTGAACACACATCAGTACATCACACGTTTTAAAGATGATGGGTTGTCAAAGAAAAATATTAAACGCAGTTTGACCGAACGTTTTAAAATTATGATTCATCATTTCGGATTGATGACAACAATTCTCAATCATGTTAGGTTAGGAACCAATTTTTTGATTTTTGTTGTCAGGAATAAAAGGTTCTGATATTAGAACTCGGATGATACGGATGAGGCAACTAAAAACGGATTAGTCAGCGCAAATCCGTTCCATCAGTGTTCTATTCCTTTTTCTTCAAACCCATAATAGAAAGCCCAACAATTAATAACACAATTAAGGAGGAGCCGGCAAGGGCTACTTTTTGTGTTGCATAATAAACCTGAGGTTCGAACTTAAATTGAATCTCGTGTGAGCCAGCAGGTACTCGCATGCCTCTTAACACATAATTTACCCGAAAATGATCCGCTTTTTTTCCATCAATATATCCTTGCCATCCGTGTTCATAATATATTTCGGAGAAAACTGATAGTTGTTCGTTATTTGCTGTGGTTTTGTAGTCCACTTGATTGGGCTGATATTTAGTTAAGGAAATGGTTGCAGTAGAATCGAACTGCATATTAAATCCGACTAACTGATTTTTAAATCTGTTGTCGATGATTACAGTATTCTTCGGATCAAAACCGGTTAACGCATTTATTTCACTATCAGCATTAGCAACCCATTTTATTTCTTTTACAAACCATGCATGGCCTAAAGCACCCGGATTCATTTGAGCCACTGGTTGCTGTGCGCCTTGGGGCTGAACAATAAAATATTTGGTGTTAAGCATGTTCAGCACCTGCATATTGTTTTTGCTGATTTGGTATTCAATCAATTCCTGATAACGCTTCATTTTAGCGCCATGATAACCACCAATTGATTTATGGAAAAAGGAAGTACTTGCATCGTTGAAAGTACTTACTGTCGTGTTCATCACTTTAAAATTAGGATCGGGGTCTTTTAAAATTTGTTCATCGGCCGGTGTTGGTGTAAATGGATTCTCTACTTTGCCGCCTGCCACAAAATTCGTATTGTTCAAGTATCGTTTATTTACGGTCCACATATCAAGAAGCAATAATGCTCCCAATGAAATATAGAGTACGTTTTTTTGAATTTTATTTTGTAATGTAAAATAAATCAGCAGAGCAGCCGCCACAATAAAAAACAATGATCGGAATGCATCTACTCGCATGGCTGTAGCACGATCTTGTTTCAGCGCTTCAATCAACCAGGGATATTCTTTAAAGTTCTCGTCTACCTTACCTCCTAAACCAAATAACGAAGGAAGCATTAATAATACCAAACAAATACCACCCGTGATATAAGTTGAACGCAAAATCGCCTTTTTACTGTCGGCAGCGGAAACACTGCCATCCAGCACTTTTTTCAAGCCTAATAGGCCTAATAAGGGTAATGTAAATTCCGCAAGCGCTAATGTCATACTAACAGCACGAAACTTATTATAACCTGGAAAGTGGTTGAAGAAAATATCAGTAAAAAACTGAAAATTTTTACCCCATGCCAGAAGTATTGAAAGAATAGTTGCTGCAAGCAACCACCATTTGTCAATTTCTTTTACCAAAAATAAACCTAAGACAAATAAGAAGATAATTATAGCACCAGCATAAGTTGGTCCTGATGTAATGGGTTGATCGCCCCAATACAATGGGGCTTGTTTTATAAATTGCTGTGCTTGTCCTTCGCCCGCGTTTTGAACTAATGCCTGATAAGTAGCAGATTTTTTATCTAGTTCAGTTTGCGAGGCACCGCCCATAAAATCGGGAATGAGCAGGGTCATTGTTTCTGCAATACCATAGCTCCAATCGGTAGCGTAACCAATATCTAAACCATCCGAAACTTTTTTCTCAGTTAATTCTGAGGGGCCTCGTGTGCTGAATTTGCCATAGTCATAAACAGAATAAATAGTTGTTATGTTGGGGAGTATCGCCAATACTGCAGCTGCAGTTACAATTGCTGAGCTCTTGAAAAAAGCTGGTAATTGTTTATTACGAATAGCATCAATAAAATAGCAAATAACAAGTAGTATCATTGCCATAATAGTGTAGTAGGTGATTTGAAGATGGTTGCTATAAATCTCTAAACCCATTCCAATTACTGCCAGCATAAATCCTTTGGTATATTCTTTTTTATAGCACAATAGAATGCCGGCAACCATAATCGGAACAAATGCAAGTGCCATTGCTTTGGTAACGTGCCCTGCCTGTATAATAATAAAAAAGTAAGAGGAGAAAGCATAAGCAATGGCTCCCGCAATGGCAAGTCGCTGATCTAATTTAAGAGCACAAAGCAAAATGTAAAAACCAAGCAGGTACAAAAAAATTAAGTTAGCCGGATCAGGTAACCCTAGCGTGCTTATTTTGTAGATGTACTTAAAAATGTTTTCGTGAATAACTGTGGTAGTAAGATACATTGGCATTCCGCTGAACATATTATTGCTCCAAAGGGGATCAATACCTGTTTTTGCACGAAAATCATCAGCTTCTTTTGAAGAGCCCAATGATACACTCATATCGTGCTGCGAAAGTTTTTTGCCACTTAAAACCGGAGCACAATAAACCAAGGCAATCAAGGCAAATAGTACAACAGCAATTAAGTGAGGGATGAGTTTTTTAAACATTAGTATAGGGTTTTTATTGTAGTTTTTTTTAGTGCGTTAAAGCAAGCGATTTATAGTATTAAATCATTTTATTTCCTCGTAGTCAACGTAATCACCTGCACTGTTGTTGATATTTTTCTTTGTATTTTTATTACTCCAAAAGGCTTTTTGATTTTTGATGTCTGAATTAAATCCACTATTTGATTTATTAAAATCTTCTGCTGCTTTTTGAAAGGACTTGCGTATGCTGTAAAAAATAATTCTTCTCAGTATACCTGAAAGCAGTATTAATGCAATGATGACTAACAGAATATCACTCATGAATTAAATTTTTGGTGAAACTAAATAATAGCAGGTTGTCACAAAAAAGTTACGCATATATGGTATAGATGTAATCCACTTTGCCTGTAAACGAGGTTTCAGTTTAAACTTTACTTCATAATTAGGATTGATGAAATAGAGTTGTTCGATATCGATTTTATAATTCAATCGTTTCATCATACTTAAAAACTGCCCGATAGTAATTCGTGTAGAACGGATATTTAATAATTCGTCAATGGAACTTTGCGACTCGCCAAATAGTTTTAAGATGCCCAAATAGATGGGTTTAGGTAACAAATGAAAGAACGGAACTTTGGATATGATTTTGCTTTCTGCAATTTGCTGATGTCCGCCAAATGGATTTTGCCAGGGAGGAAACCCCAAAAATATTTTTCCGTCCGGTTTTAAAAATTGTTTTACATCCTGCATAAATTTTTCGTGCCCATGAATGTGTTCTAGTGTGTCACGTATAATGATCAGATCAAACGAACCACCTAATTCACCTACACGATTGAAAATATCATCAACAATCAATGTCAGTTTTTTTCCTTCTTTACGTTTGGCAAAAATTTCACGCGCAATGTTTACTTTAAAATCTGACATATCAATACCAATGCAGGTACAACCCATTTGCAGAAACGGTAAAAGATTGCCTGCTTCACCACAACCTATTTCAAGAATGTGCATGTTGCCGTTTACAGGCTTCACCTGGTTGATAAAAGGTATTACATACTTCTCGGTAGTGTAAGCCTGTTCATCAAAATATTGTAAACGGTTTGTGTGGCGTTCTTGCATGAATCAAATTCTAATTAATAATCTCTCTTTCTGATTTGTGTTTTAAAAGTTCAAATCCATTTTAATTAAACTCCTTAATAATTTTTTCAATTTGAATTTTCAATTTTGGGATATGTTCTTTGCAGATGTCGAAGATTATTTCGTGATTCAGCATATCGTAATGATGAGATATGAAATCACGGAGGTTTATAATTTTGCTCCAATCTGTTTCGGGATAGGATTCAAAAAAAATCTTGTCAAACTTTTCTACCTTTTTTAAAGACTCACCAATAAATTGTAAACGCATTGAAATAGCATCCAATGTTTCTAATCCATTAGCACCTGAAGTAAAATCATTAGCATCCTTGATTTTTAAAAATCGTTCAATAATTAAATCTATTGATTGATTGACCGATGAAAAAAGGTCGTGAAGTATTTCTTTATCGTTAGACATAAATAATGTCTTTATTTATTGTTGTAAGAAATCCTTTTCGCAGATGTGAACCGGTAGCAATTAAATCAACCGGTTTACCTAATAAACTTTCTAAAAATAATTTAACAGCAACCCAAAAATCGTATTTCTGTTCTTTCAACTCAATGAGCACGTCAATATCACTGGCTTCTGTGAAATTGTTTTTTGCGTATGAGCCAAAAATTCCAATTTTCTCCACTCCGAATTTGTTTTTCAAAATGTGTTTGTTTTCTGAAATACGTTTGATTATTTCTGATTGTGAAATCATGTGTTAAAATTAAGTATTGCATTTTAAATAAAGTTTAGGTCGAATCATCTGCTCAAATACAAATTCCGCTCGCCATAAACTTGTACAAAGAAATCATCTTCCAGATCTTCAATAAAGTAAATGGCTT
This sequence comes from Bacteroidota bacterium, assembly GCA_031409815.1. Classification (GTDB taxonomy): domain Bacteria; phylum Bacteroidota; class Bacteroidia; order AKYH767-A; family OLB10; genus JANLUX01. The sequence goes on along the minus strand of JANNXV010000151.1, from coordinate 4,410 downwards.
CGCCTGTTGATTTCATTTCGGGGCCTAATTCTTTATTTACATCTTGAAATTTATCAAATGAGAACACCGGAATTTTTATGGCATAACCATGTTTCTTCGGATTGAATTTAAAATCTTTAACTTTTTTGGCACCCAACATTACTTTGGTTGCATAGTTTACATAAGGCTCTTCATACGCTTTGGCAATGAATGGAACAGTGCGCGATGCGCGAGGATTGGCTTCAATCACATACACCACTTCATCTTTGATTGCAAACTGAATATTGATCAATCCTTTTACTTGCATTGCGATTGCAATTTTGCGAGTGTGTTCGTCAATTTGCTTTAGAACATGGTCGCTTAAATCAAAAGGAGGTAGCACCGCATTGCTGTCGCCACTGTGAATTCCTGCGGGTTCGATGTGCTCCATCACACCGAGAATGTATACATCCTCTCCATCACAAATTGCATCAGCCTCTGCTTCTATAGCATGTTCTAAAAAATTATCGAGCAATACCTTATTGCCGGGAAAGTCTTTGATCAGATCAACAACATGTTTTTCTAACTCTTGTTCATTGATAACAATTTTCATGCTTTGTCCGCCAAGTACATAAGATGGACGAACGAGCAATGGAAATCCTAACTGTCGTGATAAACCAACTGCCTGATCAGCATCTTCTATCACACCAAACTTTGGATAGGGGATTTTTAAATCTTTTAATAGTGTTGAAAAGCTACCGCGATCTTCAGCAAGATCTAACGATTCGTAACTGGTTCCGATAATTTTAATACCGTACTTATTTAATTTCTCTGCCAGTTTCAAAGCAGTTTGTCCGCCTAATTGAACAATTACACCTTCGGGTTTTTCGTGCTGGATGATGTCGTAAATATGTTCCCAGAAAACGGGCTCAAAATATAATTTGTCCGCAATGTCAAAATCAGTTGACACCGTTTCAGGATTGCAATTGATCATGATAGTTTCATAGCCACATTCTTTCGCTGCTAAAACACCGTGCACACAACTGTAGTCAAATTCAATTCCTTGCCCTATGCGATTGGGGCCTGAACCCAAAATGATCACTTTCTTTTTATTGCTCGCAATGGATTCGTTTTCCATTTCAAAGGTAGAGTAGTAGTAAGGAGTGCGTGCTTCAAATTCAGCAGCGCAGGTGTCAACCAATTTATAAACGCGATTGATGTTCATCTCCTTACGTTTATTATACACCTGGCTTTCCAAACAACGGATTAAGTGTGCTATCTGACGATCGGCATAACCTTTTTGTTTGGCTTCATACAATAAATCTTTTGGTAACGAGTCCAAAGTGTGCTTTTGAATTTCTTTTTCCAGTTCTACCATCTCTTCAATTTGATGTAAGAACCATGCATCTATGCGTGTGAGTTTTTGAATTGTACTAAACGGAATACCTAATTTGAAAGCATCATACACATGAAACAAACGATTCCAACTTGGACGTTTCAAACTTTCTAAAATCTGATCCTGGTTAGTAAGTTCACGTCCATCAGCACCAAGTCCGTTTCGTTTTATCTCCAAACTCTGACAAGCTTTTTGCAGCGCTTCCTGAAAACTGCGTCCGATACCCATTGCCTCGCCAACCGATTTCATCGATAAACCCAGGTGGCGATCAGCTCCTTTGAATTTATCGAAATTCCAGCGTGGAACTTTAACAATTACATAGTCAATAGTAGGTTCAAAAAATGCTGAAGTGCTTCCGGTGATTTGATTTTTTAATTCATCTAAATTATAACCTATGGCAAGTTTAGCTGCAATTTTTGCAATCGGGTAACCGGTAGCTTTTGATGCAAGTGCAGATGAACGGGAAACACGTGGATTGATTTCAATTACGATGATTTCAGTTTCGTCTTGTGGATTTACAGCAAACTGAATATTACATCCTCCGGCAAATTGACCAATGCCGTTCATGCATTTGATAGCAAGATCGCGCATTTGCTGATAGCATCGGTCGCTCAATGTCATTGCAGGCGCAACAGTTATGCTATCGCCAGTATGAATTCCCATTGGGTCGAAGTTTTCGATTGAGCATATGATAATTACATTACCCACATTATCACGCAAAAGTTCCAACTCATATTCTTTCCAGCCCATGATGCTTTGTTCAATTAAAACTTCGTGAGTAGGTGATGCATGCAATCCTCGGTTCAATGCAAAATCAAAATCTTTTTGTTCTTCCACAAAACCTCCACCCGTTCCTCCCAAGGTAAAGGAAGGACGAATCACCAACGGAAAACCAATTTCCTGTGCTATTTCTTTTCCTTCGAGAAAGGATGTTGCTGTGCGACCTTTACAAACTTTTGCGTTAAGTGAAAGCATACGTAAACGAAATCGTTCGCGATCTTCAGTTGTTTTGATGGCTTCAATATCAACACCAATAATTTTTACACCATGCTTTTCCCATAAACCTGCTTTGCCACATTCAATGCATAAATTCAACGCAGTTTGCCCACCCATTGTTGGCAACACTGCATCAATCTTGTGTTTTTGTAAAATCTCTGCAATTGATTTACGCGTAAGTGGTTTTAGGTAAATATTATCTGCTGTTACCGGATCGGTCATGATGGTAGCAGGGTTGCTGTTTATAAGGGTTACTTCAATGCCTTCTTCTTTTAAAGAACGCGAAGCCTGTGAACCACTGTAATCAAATTCGCAGGCTTGACCAATGATGATTGGACCGCTGCCGATGATAAGGACGGATTTTATGGATTTATCTCTCATTTCTTCGCGCGAAAATAACGATTTCACCTGCCGCAATGTTCATTGTTAATAATTGGAGGTAATTTTACCCGCTGCTATTCAAATGAATTATTCATTTCTTACCTATCAGGATTTTACAATGCCCTATCTAACTTATGGATCGGGCCCTGAACTGTTGTTTGCATTTCATGGTTTTGGGAGGAATGCTAGTGATTTTCAAGTATTTGAAGCGAGCCTTGGAGCTAAATATACCATTGTTGCTTTTGATCTGTTTTATCATGGAAAACATGCGCTTTCGCTCGATATGCATTTACCAGCTTTTGAACTAACCATTATGGCCCGGATGATTGAAAAATACATGTGGGAGAACAAACGGGTTAAATTTTCATTAATGGGTTACAGTTTCGGTGGTAAAATTGTGTTAGGTATCATTCAAAAGCTGAGTCCTCGCATTTCAGAAGTGTTTCTGTTAGCTCCTGACGGTTTTAAAAGTAATGCCCTATATTTCTTTCTGAGTAATACGTTGCCAGGAAATATGATATTGCGAGGCATTGTTAAAAATCCGGGTCCGTTGCTAAAAATTAACGATTTGATGCTGAAATGGAAGCTGATTCACGAGAATGTGCATGAATTTGTGCTTGATAAATTAGCGCAAGAAGAATTTCGAAAACTGGTTTACAGAACGTGGCTTACTTTTCGTTTTTATAAACCTGCTTTAAATGATGCAGCCAAACATATTAACAGACGCAAGATTAAATTAATTATGTTTTTTGGAAAGCAGGATAATATAATACCGGTTTCATTAGGTCAGCGTTTTCAAAAAAGATTGAAGGATAAAAATTCCATTGTATTATTGGAGACAGGGCACAGGTTGTACCATAAAGCGGACGAGATTTCGAAAGTAATATTAGAAAGGTCAATTAAGACAAACCCGTAATTCTGCCGCTATTATCAATATCCATTTTTTCAGAAGAAGGAATAGCAGGCAATCCCGGCATCCGCATCATTTCACCTAAAATGGGAATAATAAAACCAGCACCGGCAGCAAATTCAAATTCACGAACGTTGATTACAAAATTTCGCGGCCTGCCTATTTTTGTTTCGTTATCACTTAGCGATTTTTGTGTTTTCGCCATACAAACCGGCAACTTGTCTAAATTAAGTTCCTTAATGGTTTTTAACTGCATTCGGGCAGTGTTTGAATATTCCACATCATCAGCACCATAAATTTCGGTGGAGATTGTTTTTATTTTTTCTTCCACCGAAAGGTTCCAGTCATACAATTGCTTAAAGTTATTTACTCCTTTTTCAATTACATCAACAACTGCTTTTGCCAATTCAACTGTGCCTTCGCCACCTTTTGCAAAACCATGAGACACCACTGCTTTAACACTGTGTTTGGCGCATTCGCTAATTACAAAGTTTACTTCTTCGGCAGAGTCACTATAAAAACTGTTGATAGCAACCACCGGAACAATTCCAAACTTTTTGCAATTCTCAATATGCTTTTCCAAATTCTCGAAACCTTTTTTTACGCGATCAATACTTGGCGTATTGTATTCATCTTTTTTAGCACCACCATGATGACGTAATGCACGAATGGTTACAACTAAAACTATTGCATGTGGTTCCAAACCTGCATACCCACATTTGATATCCATAAATTTTTCAGCACCTAAATCTGCACCAAAGCCGGCTTC
>JANNXV010000150.1:0-20960 GCA_031409815.1 Bacteroidota bacterium | reverse complement strand
ACCTCAACGCGAATACTTATACTGTTACCGTTCGAGATTCTGCCAACTGTTTAACAGTTCGCTCAATTATACTTAATGAGCCCAGTCCTTTTATTTTAATATCTGATGTGCCCTTGTTAAATCCACCTTTCAACCTTACTTGTTTTCAAACTGGCGATGGAATGATTAACCTTTCGTTAAATGGTGGAACCCCTCCCTATAACTATCTATGGTCAAATGGTGCAATTAATGATTCCATCAAAAATTTATCAGCAAATTCTTATACGGTTGTTATTACCGATGCTAATCAATGCACATTTACAGATACGTTTAATTTAATTGAACCACCAAAACTGGTAGCCTTTGCCGGAACAAATTTTACAATATGTGGAGAAGACCAAACAATAATTACAGCAACCCCAATATCATCCGGACTTGGATATTGGCAAGTGATTAATGGCGATTTCAGTATTGTATTTGACGATTCAACCGCAGCTACCACAGGAGTTAGCAACCTTCCAATAGGTAACAATATCTTTCAATGGACCGTAGTTGATGGAATTTGTTCTGACTCATCAACAATAATCGTAACAGCAGCTTCAAGCATAACATCCATACCGGGAACCAATCGAACAATATGCGGAAGCACAACTGTTTTAGATGCTACACGGCCTCAGTTTGGTTTTGGTTATTGGATTCAGACAAATGGCACTGCCATCATTCTTGATTCAACAAATGCTTTGACAGGAGTTCAGAATTTAAATATTGGATCAAATAATTTTTCATGGATTGTGAGTAACGGCTCTTGTCGTGATACTGGTTCAATAACAATTAGAAGAAGAGATTCACTTGATTGTTTAACACCTATTGAATTCTTTACTGGCTTTACACCCAATAATGATGGAGTAAATGACGGGTATTATATTAAAGGTATTGATGAGTATCCCAATAATGAATTAATAATATATAATAGATGGGGTCAAATAGTTTATCAAGTAACGGGCTATAATAATGAAGAATGGAAGGGAGAAGATAAAAGTGGAAATAAATTGCCTGACGGTACTTATTTTGTGATTCTTAGTATTCAGGGAATTCCGGATGTGTTTAAAAACTACGTTGATTTAAGAAGATGATAAGCAGAGCCGCAAAATATAGTTTCTTAGTTTGTCTATTCATTTTAATTAAATGGCCTAACCCTATTTTTGCACAACAAAGTGCGGTACAAAGTCACTATATGTTCAACCACCTGCTTATAAATCCAGCCTATGCCGGAAGTCATGAGTATATAAGCACAACTTTATTATATAGAAAGCAATGGTCTGGAATAGAAGGTGCCCCGGTTACTCAGTCTGCAAGTATACATGGCTTGGTTCCAAAGAAAAAACTAGGATTAGGATTTTATTTGCAACAAGATAAAATAGGAGTTACTAAGCAAACAGATGTGTATGGCAATTTTGCGTATCATTTAGATTTAAATGAAGGAAGATTGGCTGTGGGGCTTCAAGGAGGAATAACTTACCTGAAATCGGAGTTATCAAAACTAAGTTATTACGATCCCAATGATCCGATAAAAACCAATAATGCAGATGATGTTACTAACCTTCTGCCTAATGTTGGCGCAGGAATTTATTACTACCGATCACTCTTTTATACAGGTTTATCAGCGCCATTTTTAATTAGTTATAATGCGTCTAAAACATTTGATGTAGATCCCGGAAAGCCAAATCATCTTAATAGAAGATACTATTTTACAATGGGAGGAGTAATTGAAACAGAGCAGGAAATAAAATTTAAACCAAGTTTTTTAATCAAGTATGAGCAGAATCAAAACCTGCAATATGATATCAATTTAAATGTGTTAATCAAAAATATTTTTTGGTTGGGTGCCTCATATCGTTCAAAAGATGCGGTTGTATTGTTGCTCGAATATCAATTAAACAAAAAATTCAGAATCGGCTATTCATATGATTACACAATTGGAAAATTGAAAAATTATAACTCAGGTTCTCATGAAATAATGTTAGGTTACGATTTCGGATTCTCAGTAATAAAAATGAAAAGCCCAAGGTATTTTTAAATATGATTAAGAAAAATTTGGCTTTTTTATTTTTTGTTTCGTGTGCAACTTTGTTGTCGGGTTGTTTGCAAATACGACTTAGAAATGCAAATGAGAGTTACGAGCAGTTTGCATATGCTGAGGCTGTAAAAGATTATGAGTGGGTTTTAAGTCGAAAAAGAATTCCGGAAGCCATAATTAATGTAGCAGAAAGTTATCGGCAAATGGGTAATTCTGATAAAACAGAATATTGGTATAGAAAGGCGCTTAAACTGCCAAATGCTAACCCCGGATGGAAACTTTACTTAGCTGAAGCATTAAAGAAGAACGGGAATTATGCAGAAGCAAAAAAAATGTTTGCAGAGTATCTACAACTTAATCGTAAAGATTATCGTGCAATGCGGTTGATGGAGTCGTGCGACAGCTTATCTCAATTTAGCGATGATTCATCGTTGTTTACTGTATCGGTTCTGAGGTTTAATATGCAGGGAGAAGACAACTTTAGCCCCACTTATTATAAGTCAGGAATTGTTTTTCTTTCAGATAAAAACTATAAAGGACTTAGCAAAACAAAATCAGACTTTAATGGAAAGCGATATCTAGATTTGTTTTATGCAAAAAAAACTGAAAAAGGAAATTGGTTAGACCCTGAACCTTTAAGAGGAGATGTTAACGGACTTTTTAACGAAGGTCCTGCAGTATTTTCATCAGATTTTAATACCATGTTTTTTACACGTAATAATTATCGAAGTAATAAAATTGATAAAAATAAACTTAATGTAAATGTGCTTAAAATATTTAAAGCTGAAATAAACGAAGGAGTTTGGAAGGTAAAAGACGAAATGCATTTTAACAGCGGTGATTATTCTGTGGCACATCCAGCAATCAATAACGATGGAACTGTAATTTATTTCAGTTCAGATATGCCATGGGGTTATGGAGGTACTGATATCTATCGTGTAAAATTGCAAGGACCAAATGTTTGGACTAAACCAATCAATATCGGTCAGTCGGTTAATATGGAAGGTAATGAGTTATTCCCCTTTCTACAAAATGATTCAACTTTGTATTTTTCGTCAAACAGCTATACCGGGTTAGGTGGTTTAGATGTTTATGTTACACATTTTTCAAACGGAGATTGGAGTAAGCCACAAAACTTGGGCCCACCTATCAATTCGTCTGCTGATGATTTTGGTTTCATTATCGACACTTTAGGTCGTAGCGGTTACTTTAGTTCTGATCGCTTTGGTTCCGATAAAATTTTTAGTTTCGCTAAAAGCCCTCCAAAACTTATTGCAAGATTTGTTGCAACAGATAAAGAAACAGAAATGCCATTGCCTGATATGGAAATCAAAGTTGTTGCTTCATGCAAACATGATACAATTATAAAAACAAACGATGGTGGTAATGCTAATTTTAAATTGAGATCAGGTTGCGACTACACGTTTTATTTTAATGAACCTAATCATTATTATTCAAGCTATTCATTATCTACTATTGGGAAAAACACTTCACAAAACTTTGTATTGCCAATTAAACTGGAACGTATTAAGCTTAATAAGCCGACCATATGGAAAGGTATAAATTTTAAAAAGAAAGACTGGCAATTAGAATTAGCATCCGGTTTAGAACTTGAAAAACTGGTAAAAATATTGGATGATAACCCGCAAATAAAAATAGAAATCGGTTCTTATACCGATTCGCGTGGGAGCGATATTGAAAACAACAAGTTAACTCAACGTAGAGCAGAACTGGTCCAGCAATATTTAATTTCAAGAGGTGTAAAACCCGAACGACTATCAGCAAAAGGATATGGTGAAAGTAAATTGCTGAATAAATGTTCGAATAGTTTACTTTGTTTAGAGGAAGATCACCAGGTAAATAATAGGATTGAAATCACTATAAAAAGTAATTCATACCTTACAAGTAATCCATGAATAGTTCGCGCATACCATTAGCTGAGCGCGTTCGTCCAATATCATTAGATGAAATTGTAGGCCAGCAACATCTTACCGGAGTTGAGGGTGTTTTTAGAAAAATGTTACAGACCGGATCCCTTTCGTCAATGATTTTATGGGGACCACCTGGAGTTGGTAAAACCACGCTTGCTTTTATATTGGCTCAATATGCACAACTTCCTATATATACGCTTAGTGCAATTAGTTCAGGAGTAAAGGATGTGCGAGAAGTTATCGGCAAGGCAACTGAAGCTGGTAAAGCAGTTTTATTTATTGATGAGATTCATCGTTTCAATAAATCACAACAGGATTCATTACTAGCTGCTGTTGAAAAAGGAATCATCATTCTGATTGGCGCCACCACCGAGAATCCTTCCTTTGAAGTTATTCAACCGTTGCTTTCCAGAAGCCAGGTGTATGTTTTGCAACACTTATCAAAAAATGACCTTGTTGATTTACTAAAGCGTGTTATAAAAGAAGATGAGTTTCTAAAAACAATTAAAATTGAGCTAACTGAGACTGATGCACTACTGCGGATTTCGGGAGGTGATGCTCGCAAGTTGTTGAATCTTTTAGAATTGGTAGTTAACACGGCAGGTACAAAAGAAGTTGTCATTACCGATAAATTGGTTTCCAAAATCGCACAACAAAAAATTGCGGTATATGATAAATCGGGCGAGCAGCATTACGATATAATTTCAGCATTTATTAAATCAATGCGTGGCAGCGATCCCAACGCAGCAGTGTATTGGCTTGCACGAATGATTGAGGGCGGAGAAGATCCAAAATTCATTGCTCGCAGAATGGTGATACTTGCCTCAGAAGATATTGGAAATGCCAACCCAAATGCATTGATACTTGCAACCAGTTGTTTTCAGGCAGTATCAATGATTGGTTATCCGGAGTGCAGAATTGTTTTAGCTCAAACTGTAATTTATCTGGCTACATCACCAAAAAGTAATGCTTCTTATATGGCCATTGAAGCCGCATTGGCAAAAGTGAAACAAACAGCTGATTTAGGAGTACCCTTGCATCTTCGAAATGCACCAACAAAGTTGATGAAAGAACTCAATTATGGAAAAGAGTATGAATACGCTCATCAGTATGAAAATAATTTTGTGCCTTTAGAATATCTTCCGGATGCTATTTCAGGCGAACAGTTTTATGATCCCGGTAAAAATCAACGCGAAGAAGAATTACGTAAATTTTTAAAAATGCGTTGGCTCGATAAATATAATTACTAAGCTAGAATAACTTTGCAACCAATGCAGATTCAAAAAAATATTTCACTTAAACCTTTCAACACTTTTGGTATTGATGTAAATGCTTCCTTCTTTGTTGAAGTAACATCCACTGAAGAACTAAAAAATATACTATCAAATGATCAGTTTAAGCAAATTCCAAAATTAATTTTAGGAGGAGGAAGCAATGTTTTGTTTACAAAAGATGTTAATGCATTGGTAATTCATAATCTCATAAAAGGAATTGAAGTAGTTAAAGAAGATAACGAACATGTGTTTATTCAATCAGGTGCTGGAGAAATCTGGAACGATTTAGTTAAGTATTGCGTGCAACACGACTATGCAGGAATAGAAAACTTAAGCCTGATACCAGGCAGTGTTGGTGCTGCACCTATGCAAAACATAGGTGCGTATGGTGTGGAACTGAAAGAAACATTTTTTGAATTAGAAGCAGTGAACAATGAAACGGGAGAACAGAAAACATTTATCAAAGAGGAATGTAAATTTGGTTACCGTGAAAGTATTTTCAAACAGGAAGTAAAAGGAAAATACATCATCACATCAGTTACACTACAACTCAATAAAAAACCAGTTTTCAATACCAGCTATGGAGCGATCAACTATGAATTGCAAAACAAGAATGCCGAAGCAAATATTAAAACCATCAGCGAAGCGGTTTGTAATATTCGTAGAAGCAAATTACCCGATCCAAAAATTATTGGTAACGCAGGAAGCTTTTTTAAAAACCCAACTATCAACAAAGATCAATTTGATTTACTCGTTAGCAAATATCCCTTAATGCCCAATTACCCAACCAACCCCTCAACACTTCAACACCTCAACACTTCAGCACCTCAACACCCCACCTACAAACTCGCAGCTGGCTGGCTGATCGAACAATGTGGATGGAAAGGAAAAAGAGTAGGAAACACTGGAGCTCATAAAGACCAGGCCTTGGTGTTAGCTAATTATGGCGATGCAACCGGAGATGAAATTATTTCGCTTGCAAAACAAATTCAGCTTTCTGTTAAAGAAAAATTTGGTGTGGATATTACTGCTGAAGTAAATGTGTATTGAGAAAATAAAAACTCACCGCATCAAATACATTTTGCCCCACCCTTTCTTAAAAAAGGAATCAGCCTGTGTTTCGCGGTGTTCAATTTTTTCATCGTTTATCCGTGTCTGCACTTGATAGAGATAAACTCCGTTTGCCAATTGATCTCCAAACTCATCCTTGCCGTCCCATGCATAGTCAGTTATATTGCGTCCTATGTGTAGGTTACCTAATTCTGCACGGGTGATTTCTTTTACCACTTTACCCGTGATTGTCATGATCCGGATTTTCATTTGATCAGGTATTTCAGAACCTGTTAAAACAAAAACAAATCGTGTAGAGGAAGAAAACGGATTTGGATAATTAATAACTTCTGTGATAGTGCTTCGATTAATTATTTCGAAACTTATTTTGTAATGATTTTTACCACTCTGATTGCCTGATGCATCAGTAGCTTCTACATCCAAAGTATAAATCCCATCTTCTAATTGTTCTGGATTATACTGAATGCGGAAACTATTATTTGGCAGTGATGCCGGTGTCCATTTCAATCTTGTATGATCGGTGCTGGCATTAGGTGCAGTTTCAAATCGCAAATAAGTAAATATACCATTTGGCTTTAAAAGACCAATTCGAAAATTTGAGGTGTCGTTTAACGCGATGTATTTGTTCTCATCATTTAACTGAATAATAATCTGAGGCTTGGCCGAAACAATATCTCCATTTAAAATATGCATGCCATCAAATGTTACATCCATCAAAGGATTGGTGTTGTCCTTAACAACATGCACTTGCACATTTGCATAGTTATTAAAATGGTATTGCTCTGGTTGGTCATTGTTAGGATTTGCTTCAATCCATAATTGATTGTTGCCAATATATCCTTTTGAATTAAAAGTCACAGCAGTCATTATAGTGTCGCCTACTGGTAAAGCGCGATGCATTCGTTTGGAAGCAATAGTGTGCTTAACATTATTTTGATCAAACAGAAAATAATCAACCAGCAATGTATCCATCGCCACATTACTAATGTTCTGAAAAGCCATCTTCATGGTAATATTTTCGCCCTCTTGAACAGTATCACTTTGTAAGCTAAAGAAATTTGTATTTAAAGTTCCTTCAGGTACCGGTTTATAATACACCTGCCATTTATCCAACTGCGGTGGGGTACGGTTTAGTGACTGGTCCTGCAAATAAGCTTTTAATTTGAGATATGGATAAACCTTCGGGTCAATAGTATTTAAACTATAAACATCCAGTGTTGCTGGTGTAATGCTGTCTATCAATTTCACTTCCAAGCCGCTATTAGTTACTCCAATAACTTGCAAAGTAATACTATCAGCACTGTTTGGTTCTAATGAATGATAATTCCAGTGAAGGCTTTGCCACTGCAAGGCAGGACCAATTAATGTTGATTGAATAAATCCTTTGTCCCAATCTCTTTCTAACAATTGATTGATGTATAAATTAGAATAGTAAGGAATTCCAAACGTGTCCTTCGTAATTGCAGGATTCCCCTTCTGTGAGAAAAACATAAACTTATCATTGTCGGCCATTGCTGATAAATTAGTTGCACCCAATTGGGCAAAAGCATTCATCACATTAGGAATGGTTGAATAGGCTATATTGCTGAACACATTCCATCCTAAAATATAATTGTTGTCAGGCACATGATTTAAAATCATGTTTACCAAACTGTCAGCTTGTGCTGGTACATTTACATCAAAAAGAAAATAACGGTCAGCACGAGTTCTCGTTCCACACCCACGCGGATTTGTAGCAAGACAAGTGTAGTAATTATAATTTCCAAAAAAATGAGCACAGGAATCTGAAGTCCATGGATTATCAAAGTCGATTGAATCCAAAACAGCAATGCCAATTTCGTTTAATAAATAGCAACCGCCATAATCCATATTAACTCCATTAATATCATACACTGGATTATTACCTGTGTGCGACATGCTTAATGCATAATTCGATTTAATAAACTTAAACAGCTTTACAGTATCATTATAAATGATGCTGGTATAATCGTCATTCCTAAACTGGTAAAAATGCGCTTGGCTCCATCCTGTTGTATTGGGTTTGTAGATAAACGAACTGTTTTTCCATTGAAACTTTTTGGAAACTGTTGTGTCCAATGAGGTGATAGAATCATTTGCTATGCGCCAGTAATAAACTTTATTGCTATCCAACACAAAAGGAATCTGCCATGCAACAACTCCGGATGCATTTGGAACCACACCTTGTTGCACCGGATTAACAAACTTATCAGTTGTATCAATTTCAAAACGATAATTGCGTGCTGTGGCAAATAAATCAGAGGTAGTTGCCTTTAGTTGAATATTATTGTCAGGAATAATGGCAAACTCAGCCGGGTAAACCGGGTTAATGTCATTTGAAATAATTATCAATTGTTTGCTCGCAACATTATTAATAAAGTTGTCATATTCATCCACATTGTCGTCAATATCTACTGTTACTTCAAATGAGTTTAAACCGGCAGAAGTTTTGAAATCAATCGGACGCTTGATAGTTAGTGTATCCTTATAACTAATTTGATCGAGGTTACTAAAAATATTTTGCTGAGTGCCATCAGGCAATGTTTGTACAATTAATGTTCTGAAGTTTTTTTTATAATTCTTTCCGCTATTGGTAAGCACAATTTTTATTTCGAACGAATCGAGTTCTGTTGTTACATTGGGAGGATTAAAAAAGATATCAGGTTCAGTAACTGAAAATTCCGCTTTCGGAAAAGAATTTAAAACCAATGCCGGATCACCATGCAAAGTCATATTCATAGCTACTCCTTTGTAACTGGGATCAGCAATTAGCAGGTCTTGAACTGTTTTCTGCATGCATTGCCCCAGAGTGGAACCATATAACTCGCGAAACAATGCGTTATGGAAATCGAGTGAATAAGGATGCAACTCATCTTCCAAACCTTTATCAGGAACTGCCATAAATGCAATGGCTGCTTTCTCTGGTGTTAGTACAAAACGTTCATTTAATTTAGGTGTGATGCCATGTATATCTCCAACAAAACAAGAGTTTGCCAATACTAAAGGATAACGTCCTTTGTTATTATAATTTTCAGGTGCATCCGTTGCAATATCAAATGATGAACCGGCAGCGTGTCCAAAAAATGTCATCATACTACAACCACTATCAATCATATTTTGCAAAAATTGACTTTGATCAATTTGTATAGGATCAGATGAGCTTTTTAAAAATGTGGTTACAGTGCCTCCAAATAATGTGTCTTCAATCATATCGCGATACTCAGAAAGATGAGCAGCTAAACGATCTTGTTCATCAATACTTGCTCCTCCACCGAAATGTAAAATGTTCTTCATCCAAAGTGGTGGTGTCTGATTAAACAAAGTAGTTTGTTGCTGTACTGCTTCAAACTCCTTTACTTTATCCAGATATGCCGTTATCTCAGCATCGGTATTAGCTGCCAGCCTTCCAGTTGCCAACTCAGTATTAAAAGTAGCTGTGTTAAGTTTGGAAGTGTACATATTATCGGATGCAGGCTCGCCAAATGTTGGAATTAAATTTAAATCATATCCTGCACCTGAACCCGCATCCACATACATAATTGATTTGCCAAGCAGAAATAAATATTTCGGTTGATTATTATCTAATTGCTGATCGCAAAAATTTCTAATAGCGATTTGATGCTTGTTGATTCCCCATGCATACTGATCATACAATTCATCAATGTCAACCAATAATGGACTATGTCCGCTTTGTGTGCGATAAGTAGCGTATTGCTGTGCACCGCTCCAAATACGTTTGTTCGAAACAATTAAAAAATCTTTTGCATCACCAGCCACTAAAAAATTATTGAATCGCGCAAATCTGGATGGATCTGTGCTAACTGGTGCGATAGTTAAATTACCATTGGCTGAATAGGTTAATGAAGCATCGGTAAGAAAACAATTTCTTTCAGCCGCGAAACCCGGAACCAAAGCACGTATGTTGGTTGCAGTAATATCTAATTGAATTTTTCTTAATGTATCATCAAAAACATAAAGTACCGGTTGCGCACTGTTCAAATTCGTAATGTCTAACATTACTTTATTGTTGTTTGCACTCAGGTACAAATGCTGAGGAATATTTTCACTACTAAAATCAAAACTACGCGGATATCGTAATTTAAAATAGGCCAGATTAGTGTAATTTGGATTTGACGAGTTGAAATTATCAACCTGCGGTGCCATCACAAAATTGGCTGCACCATTTGTTGGAAGATTAGTTGGATTAAAACTAAATTTCTTTTGGGCGTAACCATATAAAGTGTCTTGAACAAGATCGCTTCCATTGAGGCTGATGATAAAGGGATGACTGTTTGCGTTGCCTCCACCAATTACAGTTTCTACTGTTGGAGCCCATGTATTGGAAATAAATTTTTGAATATTAAATGGAATCAGGCAATTATTTCCAATATTAAATGAACCTACCCACCCTTCTCCTTCTGTAAAAGAATTGTCAGCAACACCATAACTATTCAGGTAACCATATCCGAATGATGAAGTAAATTGTTTTATTTCTTCGTGCGCAAAAGAAGCTTCAGCGGTGTATCCATTAAAATTTACATCTGTTTCGTTTTTAATTCTGCGATGTAGTGTAAGGGTATTATAAGTTAAAAAATAAGCTGTTGTATCATTAAACAAACTATGATATGGATTGGGCTGACTGATTAAAGTATCATATAAGCGTGTATCTAATAAACCATCATTGCCTTTGCCATAAAATTCAATATAATCTCCACCATCGAAAATAGTATTGGTGTTTACATCATTAACAGCAATAAACTGTTCGACACCATTATGAAAAAGTTGAAAACCTTCAGGATTGGTCCAAAGTCCGTTTACCGGAACCGTGGCATTATCAAGGTCGGCATACGTTAAGCGGTAAACCCCTTCTTTCCAAACATTGATTTTAAAATACTGCTGTAACGAATAGTTTTGAGTGGAAGAAAAAGTGATCCATTCATTATTATAGGGTTGAGCTTTGGCAAATGAAACAATTAAAATGAAAAATAAAATGTAACGTTTTTTCATGCTGCACGCTTACTCATTTGTTGTTTTAGGAATAGTACCTTTTTTAAAGATGTCGAGTTTTAAGGAAAATACATTTGATACTAATGTTTGCGATTCGGATCCGATATTAGTAAGTGCATAATCGATGGTAACATTTTTTAAACGCAAACCAATGCCTAAGCTTGGTTGCAGCCTAGTGGAAGTGCTATTATCAATATTGACAATTTTTTGAATATTGCCAAAACCTCCACGAAGAAAAATAAAGTCATCGTAGCCAAACTCAATTCCAAAATGCGGATCGATACTGATAGGATCTGATTTGATTAGCACATTTCGCTTTCCATCAAACGTAACATCTAAATTTATTTCAGGCAATACAGAAACTTTTTTGCCGATATTTGTTTTGTAAGCAGCGCCTAAAATTATTTTTGGCAAGGTAATTTCTAAACCATTTTGTGGAATTTCATTACCTGTCTGCGCAAACACAGTTTCCAGATTTTCGGTATTAAAACTCCATGCATTAAAGGTTGAAGTGATATCCTTACCAAAGGCACCAAATCTCCATTTGTCCTTTTCATATTGTAAACCAAGGTCCAGGCCAAATCCCCATGCTTTTGCAAAATCGCCTACCTTTCGATGAACAATTTTTGCATTACCACCCAATCGCAATCCTTCGATTTTCATTTTTTTACCTAACGAAAAGATAAATGCATAATCAGCTGACGAAAATGTTTTTAGTCGGTCATAGTCAATATTTCCATCCTTGTCAATCAAATCGGTGCTATCAATGATATCATCAACCGCAAAACGCATAATTGAAAAAGCCGCTGTGCTGGTAGCATCTACTTTAGCTGCTATGGAGCCATAATCAAATTTGGCTATGCCCCCAAAATAACTATTGTGCATTAAATCTATTTGCACATCGCCTCGGGTTTTCACCAAACCAGCCGGATTCCAAAAACCGGCTGTGGCATCACTAACAGTGGCCACTTGAGCACCCGACATGCCTAAAGCCCGCGCTCCTACCCCAATGGATAAAAACTCATTACTATACTTGGGAGCCTGACCTCTTACAGAAGTAGTGATAATGAGTAGAATAACAAAAACAACGAGTGTTTGCTTGTGCATGTTTAACTGATTTTAGTCTATCACAACGTAAAATTCACCTGATTATTTTTAACAGGTTAATTTATACGGTATTGTCAATCAAAGGTTTTATATGTTCAAAATTAGTTACTTGAGGCATTCAAAAACATGGCCAAAGAACGATAATTGCAGAATTAATCAACAATTGAACCCAATCATAATCAAACTCATGAATTACTTTTGCGCAAAATGAATTTGATAAAACATATACCCAATGCAATTACTTGTGCTAACTTGTTTTGTGGTTGCCTTGCTATACTTGCCACCGTTACAGGTCAAGTTCATCATGCTTCATTTTACATTTTACTGGCCTTAATTTTCGATTTTTTGGATGGGTTTGCGGCTCGCATTTTGAAAGCGCAGTCACCATTAGGAGTACAATTAGATTCGTTGGCCGATATGGTTACGTTTGGTGCCTTACCCGGAGTTATCTTATTTCATCTTTTCCTCAAAAGCAATTTCTTTTTATTGATTGACAACCGCTTGCTTTTTAACCTCATAAAATATTTCTTTTTTTTTAACACCATTTGTGCTGCCTTGCGTCTGGCAAAGTTTAATATTGATACACGACAAAAAAATTATTTTCTGGGATTGCCCGTTCCGGCAAATGCCCTTTTTATTGCTTCGCTTCCGCTGATAGCAATGCACGACCAATTTGGAT
Organism: Bacteroidota bacterium; assembly: GCA_031409815.1. GTDB lineage: Bacteria > Bacteroidota > Bacteroidia > AKYH767-A > OLB10 > JANLUX01. The sequence continues at coordinate 7,817 of JANNXV010000150.1, read as the reverse complement.
TGAAGCCTTATATTTTAAATCCGATGATACTGATTGGTGTCTGCCTATTATTCTCTACCCTAATGATTTCAGAAATTCCATTGCTGGCTTTAAAGTTCAAAAATTTTAAATGGAGCGAAAACAAACCACAATTTTTATTGATCGGGTTTGCTATTCTTCTTTTGCCTATATTAAAGTTTGCTGCAATACCCGTAATAATCATCTTGTATATAGTTTTGTCGCTGCTATTTAAAAATCAAATCATAAAAAATAATTAATCATGAAATATACCGCCCACATTACTGTAATGCCTCAAAAAGCATTGTTAGATCCACAAGGAAGAGCAGTGACTTCCAGCATGAAAAATCTGAATTTAGCTGAAATTCAAAACGTGCGCATCGGCAAACACATCACTTTAGAAATTGATGCTGCTACTGCGGATGCAGCAAAAGAAAAAGTGGACATCGCCTGTAAAAAACTATTGGCAAACCCCATTATGGAAACGTATGAGTTTGAGTTGAAGGAAGGGTAAAAACCTTTCTTTACAAGTTAAGAATAAAGTATTGTAAAACATTCTTCATATCTGGACTTATTAATCCTTGTGGTTTGTTATGAAATGTAGTATAAAAAATTATTCCTCCATATTCCATGCTGAAGCGATAACTTTTTACTGCTAATGGTCGGTTCAAAATCGAATCGGTAATTATGGAATTAAACGGTGCATCAACTTGGTTAATTACTTCCCATCCTCCCAAATCATAATTAATATCCATATGATTTTTACCTAATAGATTAATAATAGCAGGATCATTAATTACCGCCTGAGCAACTAAACCTGTCGGACCGGATTTAGATGTGCAAAGCGATGAGTCAGGTAAGAAACCACCCAATTTTGGAGAAACACAAGTTGAAAGAGCACCAAAACCAGAAGAAGAATGCATATTTTTTGCATCCTGATTGATTGATGGGGCAGCCAGGCGCCAATTCCCATCACCGGTAATACATTCAACTGCAAAGTCTGATGCATAAATACTTCCATGATTATGGAGATAAGTGGATAAATTGGTGTATTTTAAACTATCCATAGTATTGGCGCCAAGGAGTCCGCAATTCAAGAACAGAGCACCATAGTTTGAAAAGGACGAATAGTTGCTTAAATCGTTTAATGTTAATGCTGTTGCGCTGTAACCAAGCGAATCAATAATGATTGACTCAATTTTATCAAAGGCGCCAGGAATATATGCCAGAGTTCCTACTTGTTGTAAAGTTGATTGTGGTGCGGCTAAACTTAAAACCTGACCAGTATTTACATTTACATTTAAAGAAGTCATAAACAGAGTGCCGCTACCGGTTTGAATTTTAAGCGTATAGTTACCATGATACACGTCTAATTCAAATGCACCATTCATATCAGACAGCGTAGAATAACCTCCGGCAATAATTTTAGCTGATCCTATAGGCGAACCTGATGGTGATTGAACGGTGCCGGATATTTTTGAATCGGGTGCAGGTAACGATGCAACGGTTGTGGATACATTATTGTCTTGTTCCTTTTTGCAACTATTCAGTAATATGGTAGTAAATAATGCGACTATTAACAGCAATACTTTGTTGAATGTTTTCATGATGATGTAAGATTAGCATTTAGTTTTATAAGACAATGATAAGTATAATATCGGCTCTAATTTAATTACCTGTTTGTATTGCTATCACAAACCACTTTTATAGTAAACTGTTTTAATGATCTTGATGCTTGGCAGAAATCATACCAACAATTAGGTAAGTTTGTTTTGCTCTTCAGTTTTGTAAAATAGTTATTAACTGATACAACAATTTATAGTTAAAAAGAGTCTCAGTAATACATAGCATATTTACGAAACCTCCGCAAACTGCTTCATCATCTCTTCTGCTTTAGCCACCATATCAGGCGAGCCAATAAAAAATGGTGTGCGTTGATGCAATGAGGTAGGTTGCAGATCGAGTATGCGTTTATAACCGTCACTTGCCATTCCGCCAGCTTGCTCTGCTATCATGGCAAGCGGATTGCATTCATAAATCAATCGCAGTTTTCCTTTTGGTGATTTTCCGGTGGATGGATAAATATAAATACCTCCTTTGATCAGGTTACGATGAAAATCGGAAACCAATGAGCCAATATAACGCGTGGTATAAGGCCGATTGGTTGCTACATCTTCCTCCTGACAATACTTGATGTATTTTTTTACTCCTTGCGGGAAATGAATATAATTACCTTCATTGATGCTATAAATATTTCCGGTTTTAGGAATCATCATATCAGGATGCGATAAACAAAACTCACCGATAGATGGATCAAGTGTAAATCCATTTACGCCTCTTCCGGTTGTGTAAACCAACATAGTGCTCGATCCGTAGGTAATATATCCTGCAGCCACTTGCTCAGTTCCGCGCTGCATAAAATCTTCCACCTGTACTGTGCCTGACAAAGACTTTCTGCGGTAAATAGCAAAGATGGTTCCGATGCTAACGTTTACGTCAATATTACTGGAGCCATCCAGTGGATCAATTGCTACCACATACTTGGCGTTTTTAGAAACCTCACTCTCAATCTGAATCATCTCTTCATTTTCTTCCGAAGCCAAAGCACAACACTCACCACCCGAACTCAATGCATTGATAAATTGTTCGTTGGCATACACATCTAATTTTTTTTGCGATTCGCCATGCACGTTTTCAGTGCCAATATCCCCCAAAATATTATCAACCAAACCGGCTTTGTTAACTTCACGGTTTACCATTTTTGCCGCAATACCAATATCGCGCAGCAACCTACTTAATTCTCCTTTAGCATACGCAAAATCATCCTGGCGTTCTATAATAAATTGACCGAGTGTTAATACTCTTTTGAATGGTTTAATATTAATCATGCTTAAAATGTGTTTCAGCAAATATAGCAAATCAGTTGGCAGTATCTAGCCGTTCGTTTTTGGGTATGACAAACAAATCATTAAAGTTTAATTTACAAACTTTACTTTCGCGCCATGCAAAAAATTCTGACTTCGTTCCCTAAAGAAAAAATAAAAATATTATTGTTAGAAGGAGTTCATCCTGCTGCCATCAAACTATTACAGCACAAAGGATTTAACAACATCGAAAGTTTTGACAGATCGATGCCAGAGAAAGAACTGATGCAAAAAATAAACGATGTTCATCTGGTTGGTATTCGTTCAAAAACCCAACTCACAAACAATGTTTTGCAACAAGCAAACAAATTAATTGCAGCAGGCGCTTTTTGTATTGGTACTAACCAAATTGATTTAACAACCGCTACAAAACTGGGTGTTGCAGTTTTCAATTCTCCTTTTAGTAACACCAGATCAGTTGCTGAATTAGTAATTGGTAATAGCATTATGTTGTTGCGAAGAGTGATCGAAAAAAACGAAGCAGCTCATCATGGTGAATGGTTAAAAGACAGTAAAGATTGCTTTGAAGTGCGCGGAAAAACTTTGGGTATTATTGGCTATGGGCATATCGGTTCGCAGGTATCGGTATTGGCAGAAGCAATGGGTATGAAGGTTTTATTTTATGATGTTACCCAAAAATTAAGCTTAGGAAATGCAGTGGCGGCAAAATCGATGGACGATTTGTTAAAAAGATCGGATGTGGTTTCATTGCATGTGCCAGGCACTGCTGACACCAAAAACCTGATGAATGAAAAACGACTGGGAAAAATGAAGCGAGGAGCCATATTAATTAACCTGAGCCGTGGCGATGTGATGGATGTAAAAGCTGTGAAAGAAGCGTTGAAGAAAAAACATTTGGGAGGTCTAGCAGTGGATGTTTTTCCTACTGAACCAAAAAGCAATCAGGATAAATTTGAATCGCCCTTACAACGTTTACCCAACGTAATTCTAACTCCTCATATTGGTGGCTCCACTTTAGAGGCTCAGGAAGCCATCGGTATTGATGTGGCAGAAAAATTAATCAGCTTCACCGATACGGGCAACAGCGCTGGTTCACTCACAGTGCCTGATATGAGTTTGCCCATTCTCCATAATGCACACCGCATTTTACACGTGCATCATAATGTGCCCGGTGTGCTTTCACAAATCAACACGTTGATGTCGAAAATGAAAGTAAATATTCTCGGGCAGTTTTTAAAAACAAATGATAAGATTGGGTATGTAGTGCTGGATATTGATAAAAAGAGTTCGCCAAAAGTGATGGAAGAATTGAAGAAAATTAAAGAAACGATTAGGACCAGGAGTTTGTATTAAAAAAGCAAATGAATAAACTTCCACAAATCACTTTTGCATTTTGGGTGATGAAAATTTGCGCAACCACCTTGGGTGAAACCGCAGGTGATTTATTATCCATGACAATGAATGTGGGTTATGGTGTGAGTTCACTGATTCTTTTGAGTTTCTTTTTTGCAACATTATTCATTCAACTTTTCACCAAAAAATATCATCCGGTTATTTATTGGGCTGTTATACTTTCTACTAGCACAGCAGGTACCACTATGTCGGATTATATGGACAGAACATTGGGATTAGGATACGCAACAGGCTCAATTATTTTAGTTTCATTGCTTATTACTACTCTCATCATCTGGAAAGCAACAGAAAAATCATTGTCAGTAACTGATATCAAAACTACCCGTGGAGAAATATTTTACTGGACAGCAATTTTATTTTCTAACACCTTGGGAACAGCTTTGGGCGATTTTTTAGCAGATAATTCAGGACTTGGATTTTCGGGCGGTGCAATTCTTATTGGAAGTTTGTTGTTGGTTATTGTTTTAGCTTTTTACTTTACCAAAATATCTCACGTAATATTATTCTGGGTGGCATTTGTTTTAACACGACCATTTGGTGCAACCTTTGGTGACCTACTTACAAAACCCATTGAAAAAGGAGGGCTTAACTTTGGAACCATTGGTTCATCATTAATACTGTTTGCAATACTTGTTGTTTCAATTGCTATTGCAATTCGAAAAAACAATTTGAGGCTTTCACGAGTTGAAGTCCAGGGTTGAAATCTGCATCCAAAAAAACTATTTCAATCTCTCCAAATACATCCCCACCGTTTTCTCCAAACCAAAATACAAAGCATCACTAATCAACGCATGGCCAATGCTTACTTCATCCAAATATGGAATAATACGATGGAAGTAAGCAAGGTTTTCCAGATTCAGATCGTGCCCAGCGTTAACTCCTAAGCCGAACTGATGAGCAACATTTGCAGTTTCCAAATAGGGTTTGATGGCTGCCACAGGATCGTTACTGTAATTTTTTGCGTAAGCTTCTGTGTATAATTCAATACGATCGGTGCCAGTGGATTTTGCACTCTCCATTAGTTGTGGTTCAGGATCAATAAAAATGGAAACACGCATTCCTTTAGATTTCAACAAAGTGATTACCTGTTGCAAAAACAGCTGATGCTCCATCGTATTCCATCCGGCATTGGAGGTAAGCACATCAGGTGGATCGGGCACAAGCGTTACCTGAGTGGGCATTACTTTCATCACCAAATCAATAAAAAATGGGGATGGAAAGCCTTCAATGTTAAACTCTGTTGTGACCACTTTTTTTAATTCATACACATCAGCAACTTTAATATGCCTTTCATCAGGCCGTGGGTGAACTGTGATACCCTGACCTCCAAAGTGGTCAATATCAATGGCTGCCTTTATTACATCCGGCATATTTCCTCCGCGTGCATTGCGAATGGTGGCAATTTTATTAATGTTCACACTCAGCTTTGTCATAAAATCGAATTAAATAGTTCAGATAATTTTTTGCAAGATTACAGAAAGCAGAACCAAATCCAATGCCTCGGGCTGCTAAATCAGGTGCTAAACTAAACACCACTTTCCATAAAGGGCATTTATGTAAGTTTGCCGCGCCTTAAACTAAATCATTCTTTCTTTCGTTATAAGGATAAAACAATTAGCATGTTTGCAGCAAAGTTGATACACGAAACAATTCCACCACTTAAATCAAGTGATGAGGTTAGCCGTGCAATAAAATGGATGGAAGAGTTTCAGGTTCATTCGTTACCAGTAATAAATGGAAAACAGTTTTTGGGTATGGTGACCAAGGCAACCTTGATTGCAAAAAATTCATCAACAGATATTTTAGAGAATATTCTTCCTGAATTAAAGCGTGCTTTTGTATTTGAAAATCAACATGTATATGATGTTGTGAAGTTTGCAGCATTGTATAAGTTGGATGTTATTCCGGTGCTTGATGATCTGCAACAATATATTGGTTTAATTACCATTGGTAACTTGGTTGATTATTTTGCAACCAGCAAATCGGTTTATATGCCGGGTGGAATTATAACGATCGAAATGGCACTTTCTGATTACATGCTTTCTAAAATTGTTCAGATTATTGAATCAGATGGAGCTCATGTTTTAAGTACCAGTTTGGCTACCACTGCCGATCCTCAAACAATTGAGCTCACCATTAAAATTGACAGGGTTGATATCAGCCGAATTCTTGCTTCCTTTTATAGACTAAATTATAATGTTACTGCATCCTACAATCAAAGCGAGTTTAGCGAAGATTTAAAGGATCGTTTTGATTCATTAATGAATTATTTGAGCATTGGTTAAATTGTTTTTTTTTGAAAATGGGGTGAATGAAAGAAAACACGCTCACTCCAAAAAACAGCCCATTATTTTTCGAATTACAATAGCTGCTTTTTTATTCTTTTATGGTAGCTTATCCAGTTTAACTGCGCAAGTAACTATCCTAACTGATTCGCTTGAAAAACCAATCATCATTAACCATATAATTATTACCGGTAATAAAACCACAAAGTCTTACATCATTACTCGCGAATTAATTTTTCACGAGCACGACACCATCAATAAATATGTGCTCGAATCGGCTATTCAACGAAGCAAAGAAAACCTGATGAATATTGGTTTGTTTCATTTTGTGGAGATGGAATTGATACCCGATATTCAGCAAACTACCGATGTTCACATTCATGTTTCAGAGCGTTGGTACATTTGGCCCATCCCCTTTTTCGAACTGGTTGATCGAAATTTTAATGAGTGGTGGCTGACCAAAGATTTTAGCAGAACCAACTATGGAATTTACTTATCCCATGATAATTTTCGTGGCCGCGATGAAAATTTAAAAGTACAAATTAGGCTAGGGTACTCACAGCGACTGGGATTTTCTTATGCAATTCCTTATATAAACAAAAAGCAAAATCTTGGTTTATCTTTTGGCGCATATTATTCACGTAATCATGAAATCGCATACAACACCTTCGATAACAAACTTCAATTTGTAAAAGACGAAGATATTTATGTTCGGAAAGAATATTATGGCTTTGCACGTATCACAAAGCGACAAGGATACAACAACTATTATTCACTTTTCACCGACTACAGAAAAAACAATATTGCCGATACGGTAGTTACTCTTAATAAAGATTACTTTATTAATAATAGCACCACTCAACAACAAATATCGATTGGATGGACCTATCGATATGATGAGCGAGACTACCAACCTTATGCATTGAAAGGCCATGTTTTTGAATTTGAAGTGGTAAAGCAAGGCTTAGGTATTTTAAAAAACGAACCTGATTTACTTAGCATTTCAAGTTCCATTCGAAAATATTGGGAGTTGACACCACGCTGGCATTTTGCTGCTATGGCGCGAGGCAAACTAAGTGGTTTAACCGAGGCCCCCTACTACAACCAACGTGCTTTAGGTTATGGATTAGAATACATGAGAGGATATGAATACTATGTGATCAATGGTCAGAATTACCTACTATTCAAATCAAATCTTAAGTTTACGTTGATGCCAACTAAAATAATTGATGTAAGC